>JAAEPA010000159.1 GCA_024222475.1 Gammaproteobacteria bacterium
CCCGCGTTCGGGTACGATCTCGCCGTGGTCGAGTAAGGCGACCGATATCGTTCACAATTGCGGCCTGAAAGAGATAGCGCGAATTGAGCTGGGAATCGCTTTTTATATTCAAAGTCAAAGTCCGATCTCCCGGAGCGAGTGGCAGGCGTTAAAATCCCCTCTGTACGATCGCATGACCCAGCAGTTGTTGTGTGAATTGGCGGCCGCGGAGGTGCTTTTCAAGACCGATGAGCCTGCGATGTTCCAAACCGTGGATCTGAGTCAGCAGTCCCACGCGGCGCTGCGACAGGCCAATGAGGCGATGGGTCTGGCCTTGTCGGAGGATGAGATTGATTATTTGGTCGGCAGTTACCAGAGCCTTAGGCGCCATCCCAGCGATATGGAACTGATGATGTTTGCTCAGGCTAATTCGGAGCATTGCCGGCATAAGGTGTTCAATGCCGATTGGGTCATCGACCGCCGGCGCCAGGATAAGTCCTTGTTTGCGATGATTCGCAATACCTACAACCAGGCGCCTCAGGACATTCTATCGGCCTATCGGGACAATGCTGCGGCGATGCGCGGTCACCAGGCCGAACGATTCATCCCGGACCCGTCCACTCACGAGTACCAGGGGTCGCAGGAGGATATCCATATCCTGATGAAGGTCGAGACGCACAACCATCCGACCGCAATTTCACCCTTTCCAGGGGCGGCTACGGGTTCGGGCGGGGAGATCCGCGATGAAGGGGCGATCGGCTCCGGTGCCAAGCCCAAGGCCGGCTTGTGTGGTTTTTCAGTCTCTAATCTGCGTATACCGGGATTCGAGCAGCCCTGGGAGGAGGATTTTGGTCGCCCTGGTCGCATCGTTTCGGCCCTGGACATCATGATCGAAGGGCCGCTGGGGGCGGCGGCCTTTAATAACGAGTTCGGCCGTCCTAATCTTACCGGCTATTTCCGTAGCTTCGAGGAAAGGGTACACAGCGCGGCGGGGTTCGAGGTGCGTGGCTATCATAAACCGATCATGGTCGCCGGTGGCTTGGGCAATATCCGTGCTGAGCATATTGAGAAACAAATCTTTCCGTCGCGCACACCGATCGTGGTGCTCGGAGGACCTGCCATGCTGATTGGTTTGGGCGGTGGCGCTGCTTCGTCCATGGCCAGCGGCAGCAGTTCGGAGAATTTGGATTTCGCCTCGGTGCAACGTGGCAACCCGGAGATGCAACGTCGTTGTCAGGAGGTCATCGATCGTTGTACGGCCTTGGGTAAGGAAAACCCTATCCTGTCCGTCCATGACGTGGGTGCGGGAGGACTGTCCAATGCCTTGCCGGAACTGATCCATGATGCCGGTCGGGGCGGGCGTTTTGAGCTGCGTACCGTGCCCAATGACGAACCGGGCATGTCGCCCATGGAGATCTGGTGTAACGAGGCCCAGGAGCGCTATGTGTTGGCGATTGACGCCGATCGGCTGGGTATCTTCAAGGGGCTCTGTGAACGCGAGCGTTGTCCCTATGCGGTCGTTGGTGAGGCCACCGAGGCGCAGGATCTGGTGGTGGGTGATGGTTATTTCAACAACACCCCGGTGAACCTGCCGATGGACGTATTGCTGGGCAAACCCCCGAAGATGTTGCGCGATGTACATCATCAGGCCTTTGAGAAGACGCGCTTCGACACCACGGATATCGACCCGTTGGAAGCGGCTCGGCGGATACTCAGGTTGCCCACCGTGGCGGCCAAGACCTTTTTGATCACCATTGGGGACCGTAGTGTCACCGGCTTGGTGGCTCGTGATCAGATGGTCGGTCCCTGGCAGGTCCCGGTGGCCGATGTGGCGGTGACCTGTAGCGCATATAAAGGCTATACCGGCGAGGCGATGGCCATGGGAGAGCGCACCCCCATCGCCCTGGCGAATCCGGCGGCTTCGGGGCGTATGGCCATCGGCGAGGCCCTGACCAATATCGCTGCCGCGGCAATTGATGATATCAGCGAGGTGCGTCTGTCGGCCAATTGGATGGCGGCTATTGGGCATCCCGGTGAAGATGCGGGCTTGTTCGACACGGTGAGGGCGGTGGGTGAGGAATTGTGTCCGGCCCTGGGTATCGCCATCCCGGTGGGCAAGGATTCCTTGTCCATGAAGACGGTGTGGCAGGATGCGGGAGAAACCCGTTCGGTGACCAGTCCTCTGTCCCTGATCATTTCAGCCTTTGCTCCAGTACAGGAGGTGCGCCATACATTGACACCGCAGTTGCGCAGCGATTGCGGTGATTGCGACTTGATCCTGATCGATCTGGGGCGGGGACGTGATCGCCTGGGCGGTTCGGCGTTGGCCCAGGTCTACAAGCAGGTTGGTCGAGATACTCCCGATCTGGACCATCCCCGGATAATGAGTTCCTTTTTCGCTGCCATCCAGGAGCTCAATCGAAGCAGGATGCTGCTGGCCTATCACGACCGCTCCGATGGTGGTCTGTTTGCGACGATTTGCGAGATGGCCTTCGCGGGGCATTGCGGTGTAACGATACAAATGGATGATCTGGGAGAGGACCTCATTGCCGCCTTATTCGCCGAGGAACTCGGTGCGGTGATCCAGGTGTGTCATGAGAATACCGATACGGTGTTGGCGGTATTGAGGGAATACGATGTTGATCAACATTGTCATGTCATCGGCACGCTCAACGAGGACGACCGGATAATATTCAATTATGCACATCATGAGTATCTGGCCTGGCCCCGAAAGGTTCTGCACAAATTATGGGCCGAGACCAGCTATCGCATACAGGCCCTGCGGGACAACCCGGAATGTGCCGAACAGGAGTTTGCGACCGTGGGGGATCCTGATGACCGGGGCCTTCAGGTGCGGCTGGGTTTCGATCCTGACGATGATGTGAGTGCCGCCTATATTGCCAAGGGGGTGAGGCCCAAGGTGGCCATTCCCCGGGAGCAGGGGGTCAATGGCCAGATCGAGATGGCGGCGGCCTTCGACCGCGCTGGATTTTGTGCCGTAGACGTTCATATGAGTGATATCATCAGTGGCCGGGTAACCCTGGATGAGTTTCAAGGACTGGCCGCCTGCGGTGGTTTTTCTTATGGTGATGTCCTCGGGGCTGGGGGAGGTTGGGCAAAATCCATCTTATTTAATGCTCGCGCTAAGGCGCAGTTTCAGGGTTTTTTCCAACGCCCGGAGGTCTTTGGTCTCGGGGTGTGCAACGGTTGTCAGATGTTGTCACAGCTCAAAGAGCTTATCCCCGGTGCCGGCCATTGGCCGAGTTTTATGCGCAATCGTTCTGAGCAGTTCGAGTCCCGCTATGTGCAGGTTGAAATATTACCTTCACCTTCCATTCTGTTGACTGGAATGCAGGGATCGAGACTGCCGATCGTGGTGGCGCATGGCGAGGGACGGGCCGAATTTCATGAGAATTCTGTCGAGACCGTGGCCAATGCCGGATTGGTATCGCTGCGCTATATCGATAGCGAAGGGCAGCCTACGCAGCGCTATCCGCACAATCCCAACGGCTCTCCACAGGGAATCACGGGCCTGACAACCTTGGACGGGCGCGTTACCATCATGATGCCCCATCCGGAACGATTGTTTCGCAGCGTGCAGCATTCCTGGCACCCGGAGGCTTGGGGCGATGACGGTCCTTGGTTACGGATGTTTCGCAATGCCAGAATCTGGTTGGGGCGGTAGGAGCCTGTCGGACTTAGGGTCAATCTACTGCGGAAAAGCCGGTTCGGCCCGATTTCCCGATCATTTTCGTTAAATAAGTATCACTATTCGCCTCAAATGATCGTAAAATCGGACTCAAACCGGCTTCTCCTCGCTACGATCACCTAAATCCGACAGGCTCCTAAATGAAGAACTTCGTGCGTTCACAAGCGGTGACATTTACGGGCTCCCAGGGGGGCCAACTTACCGCTTTGCTAGAGTATCCCGGCGAAGAGCCTGCCGCCTACGCCTTGCTGGCGCATTGTTTCACCTGTTCCAAGGACTATGTAGCCTCCAGGCGCATCAGTCACGCCCTGGCGGAGCATGGGATCGCGGTCTTGAGATTCGATTTCACTGGACTGGGTAACAGCGAGGGTGATTTCGCCAATACCAATTTTTCATCCAATATCGAGGATCTGCGACTAGCCGCCGAATTCTTGCGAACCCAGTATCGGGTCCCGGAGATACTGATAGGGCATAGTTTGGGGGGATCGGCGGTGCTCGCCTTGGGCGGTAGCATGCCGGAGGTCAAATTGGTGGCGACCATTGCCGCACCCGCCGATCCGGCCCATCTAAAGACTTACTTGGCCTCCGCCATTCCTCATATCGAACGTGATGGCGAGGTGGAGGTCGAGCTGGCGGGGCGTACCTTCAGGATTCAGCAACAATTTCTTGATGATATTTCCTCTTTTCGTATGCCGGAGGCCATTCGCAATCTGGATGCGGCGCTGCTGATTTTTCACAGTCCGCAAGACACGGTGGTCGATATCGAGCAGGCACGCAAGATTTATCAGGCGGCAAGACATCCCAAGAGTTTCATCTCCCTGGATCAGGCCGATCATTTGTTGAGCCACAGACCCGATGCCGGCTATGTTGCTCATATGCTGGCGGCCTGGGTGGATCGCCATCTTCCCGGACCTGTAAAGGCCGATTATGGTCAGTCCATTCCTACCGACCAGGTGGTCGTCGCCGAGACGGGAGCTGGGCGGTTCCTGCAGCGTATCGATATGGGCCATCACCGAATCACTGCGGACGAACCCAAGAGCGTTGGCGGCGACGATAAGGGCGCCTCACCCTATGATCTACTGCTGGCCAGTTTAGGGGCTTGCACCACCATGACCTTGCGCATGTATGCTGATCACAAGAAATTGCCGGTGCAGCGCATCAGCACCACATTGACCCATGAAAAGATCGATGCCAGGGACTGTGAGGATTGCGAATCCGAAACAGGACGTGTGGATATCATTGAATGCATGATCAGCCTGGAGGGGGGGGTGACCGAAGCGCAGCGCAAACGGATGTTAGAGATTGCCGGCAGATGTCCCGTTCATCGAAGCCTGTTGGGCGAGGTCAAGATCCTTACTCGACTTGAGTGAGGTTTTATCGCTCAGAGCTTGTGAATGAATTGAAATTGTAGCGAGGCTGCCACTGAGAGTATCTGGCAAGGCGTGGCGCAGCCAATAGTTTGGGAGTTTATTGAAATAAATGACCGGCTGTTGGCTGTGTCACAACGCAGCCAGATGCTTTCAGGGGGGGGCCGCAGTAGATTTCGATTTATTCACAGGCGCTCAAGCAAAGATGCCTTGGGGGGGTTCCCCTTCGATTTATTTACAAGCTCTCAGTAATGCGTACACTGCTCCCGTGCCGCCATCGGCTGGTCGGGCTGAACAAAAGGCCAGCACATCATCACGTTCTCTCAACCAGCGGTTGACCAGAGGTTTCAGCACGGGGCCTTGGTCGCTCGAACGATGGCCCTTACCGTGGATAATGCAAACACAACGCGATGGGCTATGTTGCGCCCGTTTTAAAAATTGGGTTAAGGCCTCAATTGCCTTCGCTGCGGTCATACCGTGCAGGTCAATCTTCGCGCCGACACTGTACTGACCCCTGCCCAGTTTTCTCAAGATCGTTTTTTTTACCCCCGGACGGTAATAACTGACGGTGTCGCCTGCTTGGGTGTCATCCGGATCATAAGGCGAATGCAACAAGGTCTTCATCACCGGGGCCTGGTCCTTGCGGGTCTGGATAGGGTGCGGCGGTGGTTTGGGGTGATTGGGTAGAACCCGGTCGGATCGAATGCGTCGTACGCCGCCCATTAATTCACGGAAATAGTTTATTTCATCCTCGACAGGGGGGATTTTAGAGGTCATTCTCGCATACTCTTTGTGGGTTAACGCAATGATCTTCCAAGCTTACTTAATAGAATAACTACATTACCCATCAAACGGCTCGGTAATATGGCCTGTGGGTGGAAACAATACGCGGATTCAAGGTTGGCGTTACCCTACCGATAAGGAACTAGTATGCACCTCCTTGTCACCAATGACGATGGCTACCAAACCCCGGGAGCCATCGTCCCAACTAAGGCATTGGCACTTATCTCCGAGTTCTGTGTCGTGGCCCCGAATAGAAACCGCAGCGGAGTAAATCATTCGCTGACCCTGGATAGACTACTACGCGCTACTCAGACTGATCAATGGGTATGTACCGATAACTGAAATTCAGGTGGACCTGACACGATACAACGCCATCGATATGGTGGCCCAATGGCTGCAGGATAGCATGCAATGAAGGATCCTCAAATCAAAGGAATAGGGATGACCTCGCAACGCACGCGCGATCGTTTGGTGCAGCGCTTGGAATCCAAGGGTATCACCGACGAACGGGTATTGGATGTTATGCGCCATACCCCTAGGCATTTGTTTGTTGACGAAGCCTTGTCCAGTAGGGCCTATGAGGATACGGCATTACCTATCGGTCATTGTCAGACGATTTCTCAACCCTATATTGTGGCGCGGATGACGGCACTACTGGTTGCAGAATATGATCCGCAAAAGGTGCTTGAAATAGGAACGGGATCGGGCTATCAAACCGCACTGCTGGCGCAATTGGTGCCGACGGTCCATACTATAGAAAGGATCCCGGGACTCTATAAGCTGGCGCAGGAGCGCATCCATGGGCTGGGCATGCATAATGTACATTTTAAACTATCGGATGGTGCTTGGGGATGGCCAAAGTATGCGCCTTATGACGCCATTATGGTTACGGCTGCGCCCGAGAATGTTCCTGATCCCTTACTTGAGCAACTGGCGGTTGGGGCTCGTATGCTGATCCCGCTGGGGAGCGAAGGAAGCATACAGAAACTATCATTAATCAAACGCACTTCCAGCGGCTATAAACAGGAATCCCTAGAATCGGTGAGTTTCGTGCCGCTTGTTCTAGGTGAGGGTGTTCGGTAAGGTGGGAGTGTAGACTGTAACCTAGATCCTCTTGCTGCCTGTTGTCCCTTGAACATGAAACTATTTACTTCCCTCTATGATCGTACCATGACGTGGGCCGCCCACCCCCATGCCCCACGCTATCTTGCCGCTTTGAGTTTTGCTGAGTCCTCGTTTTTCCCCATTCCCCCGGATGTCATGCTCGCGCCAATGGCGGCGGCTGAACCCTCAAAGGGGTTGCGATTTGCATTTATCACGACCATTGCTTCGGTCATCGGTGGTATATTCGGCTATCTGATCGGTCTACTGGCAATGGGTATTATTTCCCCATGGTTACAGACAACACCCTATTGGTCCGACTTTCTTACTGCGCAAGAATTATTCAAGGAGTGGGGAGTATGGGTGGTCTTCGTGGCTGGCTTTTCTCCCATACCTTATAAATTATTTACGATTTCCGCAGGGGCTCTGTCACTCGCCGTCTTGCCCTTTTTAGTTGCTTCTCTGATCGGTCGTGGGGCGCGTTTTTTCTTGGTGGTTTTGGTGCTGGTTTGGTTAGGACCTCGGGTGGAGCCCGTAGTGCGTAAATACATCGAATGGATAGGTTGGGCCATGGTGGCATTGTTAGGCGTGTTGATTCTTTGGTACCAATTCTAAGAATAGATTTTTACCTTATTCCTGCAATCTGAGGGGCTTTAAAACAGCTTCTTAGGTTAACCTACCGTATCGGTTTGTGAAAGACTGGCGATTGATCTTAGTTCTTACTATGCTTGCCGGATGGTTGATGGCTTGCACCGGTGCTATGCATTCGCGCCAGAGTGCGAACCTTTACGCGGTCAGGCACGGTGATTCCTTGTATGCGGTAGCCTGGCGATACGGACTGGACTATAAGCGAGTAGCTCTTTGGAATGGCATAGGCGCACCCTATACCATCTATCCCGGACAGCAACTGTTGCTGAATCCTCCGCTTAAGTCGATAAGTGTTAAGAAAACCAGGCCAAAGCGGACTAAGAAACCATCTTCCCCCAAACCTCCTCCAATCACTGCGCAGTCCACAATCGTAGTTCCCAAAACCAGCACTGTTCCAGCGATACCAAATCCCATTGTCAGAAAAGAGCCTATCGAATGGCACTGGCCCGTCAAGGGAAAGGTTATCAAGTCTTTTTCTATCGAGGCCAGAGGCAAGAAAGGGATAGATATTGCTGGAAGTCTCGGTCAATCCATCAAGGCCGCTTCGGGCGGAAAAGTGGTCTACAGCGGGGGTGGACTTAGTGGCTATGGACAGCTTATTATCATCAAGCATGACAATAGATATCTTAGTGCCTATGCCCACAATCGCAGTTTGATGGTGAAAGAGGGGGATCGTGTGAGGGTAGGCCAAAAGATCGCCGAGCTGGGTAGCACAGGTGCGGATAGACCCAAATTACATTTTGAGATCAGGCAAGATGGTAATCCGGTAGATCCCTTGCGTTACCTGCCTAAGTAGAGATAAGGAAGTGTGTCGGTAGCATATTTAAGTGGGGGGGTAAGGACATAAAAAAAGGCGAGGGTAACGATACTAAAGATTTTTCTCAGACTGAGCTTGATGCCACTCGGCTCTACCTCAGAGAGATTGAATTTTCTTCTTTGCTGACTCGAGAAGAAGAGGTTCATTTTTCACGTCTGGCTCAACAGGGGGTGGAGTTCGGTCGTAAGAAAATGATCGAATCCAATCTTCGCCTGGTTGTTAAAATAGCCAGGCACTACATGAATCGAGGCCTAGCCCTTCTCGATCTCATCGAAGAAGGCAATTTGGGATTGATCAGGGCGGTGGAAAAATTCGATCCCGAGAAGGGGTTTCGCTTTTCCACTTATGCCACTTGGTGGATACGTCAGACCATCGAGAGGGCAGTCATGAATCAGACTCGGACGATTCGTTTGCCCATTCATGTGATTAAGGAAATTAGTATCTATCTGCGGGCGGCGCGAAAACTTGCTCAAGAATTAGAGCATGAACCGACTTCGGAAGAAGTCGCTCGTCTGCTGGAAAAGCCGATTAGCGATGTCAAAAAACTCCTGAATCTCAGTAAGCTGGTCACCTCGGTGGATCTACCGGTCGGGCAGGAGGGTGATCGGCCCTTAATCGACATGATTCCCGATAACGTCAACCCCGAACCCCCCACCAGACTACAGGATCAGGATATCAGTACCAATATAGACGCCTGGCTTGACGAGCTGGAGGCCAAACAAAGGGCGGTTGTAGTGCGGCGCTTCGGGCTTCATGGTCATGAGCGGGCGACTCTGGAAGAGGTGGGCAATGAACTTGGCGTCACTCGGGAGCGGGTCCGCCAGATACAGATGAATGCCTTACGGCGGTTGCGCAAGATCCTGGAAAGTAGAGGAGTCTCAGGGGAAAGCCTGTTTAAGGAATAAATATACCCATTACGGATGAGTTTTTAGAACCCATCGCATGCCGCCTGGCTACGTTAGAATACGAAAATCATAGAAAAAATTATGCCTTGCGTATTTCGCCTTGTTCTGCGACAAACTCGATGCGTGCTGCGCTCCCGAAATCCCACCCGTCATGGGTATAGTCATCGGATCAGCAGTGCGCAAGCGACATTACGTCCTTCCGCCATTAGGATATTATAGGTTCTGCATGCGGCTGGGGTATCCATGGATTCAAATCCGATGCCTCGTTGCAGGAAGAATTTTTGTACATAAGCCGCGGGAAATCGAAATCGAGGGCCCGTGCCTAAGATTACAAGCTCTGGCGCGGCGGGTGGGGCGACAATGAATTCCAGATGACTTTCGGTCAATTCCTCGAGGTTCTGGGGCTTCCATTGTTCATGCAAGCTGTCTGGCAGAATGATAAGGCTGCTTCTGAAAGTGACGTCATTTATTACCACGACGCCCTGATCGTAGGCTTGGATTATATTACCGGCATTACCGAAGTTCTGGGTAATCTGCATAAGTCACGTGTTGGGGTAGTGGATCTAATCACGTATTATAGCCGCCATAAGCAAATCTACCGAAATCAACTTAAGTCAACTTCAAAGAACTTTGTAGAGGCATTTTGATCACCAATTTCCGCAGAATAAGCCGTCTGCCACCCTATGTCTTCAATATCGTAAATGATTTGAAGGCTCGTGCCCGTGCCCGTGGTGAGGATATTATCGATTTTGGTATGGGTAACCCTGATCGACCGACCCCGGATCATATCGTCCAAAAACTAACCGAGGCCGCGCAGCGTGGGGATACTCATCGATATTCGGTATCAAAAGGAATACCTAGACTGCGTAGAGCCATCTCGGGTTGGTATAAACGCAAATTCAATGTCGATATCGATCCGGAGACTGAGGCAATAGTGACCATCGGTTCCAAGGAAGGGTTGGCCCATCTGACCCTTGCCACCTTAGGGCCGGGCGATGCCGTACTGGTCCCCAACCCGGCCTATCCCATCCATCCTTATGGCTGCGTTATCGCCGGAGCTGAAATTATCTATGTCCCGATGACCGGCACGGTGGATTTTTTCGTCGAGCTTGAAAAGGGTATTAAGGACTCCTGGCCCAAACCCAAGATGCTGATCTTGAATTTTCCGGGTAATCCCACGACTCAATGTGTAGAGCTTGATTTCTTTGCAAGGGTGATTGAGATCGCACGCGAACACCGGATCTGGGTAATCCATGATATCGCTTATGCGGAGATTGTATTCGATGGCTACCGGGCGCCGTCGATCCTTCAGGTACCGGGTGCAAAGGATATTGCAGTGGAGTTCTACTCCCTGTCCAAGACCTATAATATGCCTGGCTGGCGGGTAGGGTTCATGTGTGGTAATAGCGTTCTGGTCGATGCCTTGGCGCGCATCAAGTCTTATCTTGACTATGGCATGTTTACTCCGATACAAGTGGCCGCAATCACCGCCCTTGAGGGGCCTCAGGACTGTGTGGATGAGGTTCGCAAGACCTATTACGATCGCCGCAATGTCCTGTGTGACGGGTTGAATAAACTCGGTTGGGCGGTAGAGAAGCCCAAGGCGACCATGTTCGTTTGGGCGGCAATACCTGAGCCTTACCGCGATATGGGCTCATTGGAGTTTACCAAGTTACTGCTCAAAGAGGCCAAGGTAGCCGTTTCCCCAGGGGTGGGTTTCGGCCAATATGGAGATGATCATGTCCGTTTTAGTTTGATCGAGAACGAGCATCGCACTCGGCAGGCCATCCGGGGCATACGCAAGATGTTCCGCCAAGATCAGACACTGGAGACATGATTTAATGGTTTAGTCCTCAGCTATTTTTGGATCCTCACCCTTACCCTCTCCCCGAGGGAAAGGGAAATTGAGTAGGGGGACTGAATGGTTACGACATGATCCGGTAAAGGTCATTCCGCAGGGTCTAAGGAATGCGAATTAAATAACATATTTGAAAGGAGAATCGGGATTGAAACCCGTAAAGGTTGGGCTATTGGGTCTGGGTACCGTCGGTTGCGGTACTATCAATGTTCTTGTACGTAATGCCGAAGAGATATCACGCCGTGCCGGGCGGGACATCCAAATAATTACCGCATCGGCGCGAGACATTATCCGTGCGCGACAATGTGACACCGGCGCTATGAAGCTGTCTGCTGATCCGTTCGAGGTGGTCAATGATCCAAATGTGGAGATTGTGCTGGAATTGATCGGAGGATATGAACCCGCGCGAGAACTGGTATTGCAGGCCATAGCGAATGGTAAGCATGTGATCACTGCCAATAAGGCCCTGATCGCCTTGCACGGCAATGAAATATTCAAACATGCTCAACAAAATGGCGTGATGGTGGCTTTCGAGGCCGCTGTCGCCGGCGGCATTCCCATAATTAAAGCGATAAGGGAGGGATTGGCGGGGAATACCCTCCAGTGGTTGGCGGGAATTATCAATGGCACTGGAAACTTTATCCTCACTGAGATGCGTGATAAGGGTCGGGATTTCGATGAGGTTTTGGCCGAGGCACAGAGTCTAGGTTATGCCGAGGCTGATCCCACCTTTGATGTAGAGGGTGTCGATGCCGCGCATAAACTCACCATCATGGCTTCGATAGCCTTTGGTATCCCGCTGCAGTTCGACAAGGTTTATACTGAAGGTATCACCCATATCACCCAGGATGATATTGTCTATGCTGATGAGCTAGGTTACCGCATCAAGCACCTGGGTATCGCTAGACGCACTTCCCTGGGTATCGAACTGCGGGTGCACCCCACCCTGATTCCCCGCCGGCGCTTGATCGCCAATGTCAATGGCGTGATGAATGCCGTGTTGGTGAAAGGCGATGCGGTGGGTCCAACCCTGTACTACGGGGCCGGCGCAGGTGCCGATCCAACGGCCTCGGCAGTAGTAGCCGATCTGGTCGATGTGGTACGGGTGTTGACCTCGGATCCGGAGAATCGGGTACCTCACCTGGCCTTTCAGGCCAATGCCATCACCGATCTTCCCATACTTCCTATGGAGGCCGTCAAGACCGCATATTATCTGCGCCTGCGTGCCGAGGACCGTCCCGGTGTACTTGCAGACATCACCCGTATTTTGGGAGATTCGGGGATTAGTATCGAGGCCATTATTCAGAAAGAGCCTGCCGACGGGGCCACCGATGTGCCTATCATCTTTCTGACCCATAAAATTTTCGAGAAAAACATGAATGAGGCCATAGAACAGATCGAGCAGCTGCCTGGCATCACAGCCAAGGTTACGCGCATCCGGGTAGAAACACTCAAATAGCCGGGACGGTGGTGAGCCTGTGACACCAAATCACTGCTATTGGCCGGAGCAAGGTCCAGCTTTTGAAGGAAAAGGTGGAGTTAGAATCGGCGATAGTAGTTTCTGAGGTTAAAAAGTCAAGTTGTCTGTGTACAAGCAATTCCCTTCTGTGAATGTCGCCAGGGGTTGGCATGAAAGAGGGATCGGAATTTGGCTTGGCATTAGGGGTTGGGGCGTTTTTGTACGCAGTACGACCTCAGTTTCGCAACAACACTATAGATAGCCCTCTATGTCGCGGAAGATGTCACGACTTTTATAATACGGAATTTTGTCGTACCCATCGGTAGATGTGCCTCCACCGTATCCCCCTCCTCGGCGCCGAGCAGCGCTTCGGCCAATGGCGTTTGCTCGTTGATGATACCTGTGTTGGGATCTGAGTTACCTTGAACAATACGAACGCTGAGGATATTGTCCGGGTGTTCAATATTCACGTAAGTCACCAAGTCATCGATCTCCACTGTGCATGGCAGCACAGAGGTTACTACGGGTGTTTCTTGCGCTGGGCGAGGCTTAGTATCGGTCTTTAGCTCTACCGGGGTGAGTTCCAAATCCAGCTCCCGGCTCTCGTCGGGTTTCAGCACGGATTCGGGAGCTGGCTGCGGTTCTTTCTGCAACTTTAGTGTGGTCTCTGGCAATGTCCCAGTTTTTGCTGGCTGAGCGCCTGTCCGCTCCGTTTTCTCCGCCTCCTTTGCGCTTTGAGGTTCGATGATCCTGTGCTCCACCAGATATGATTGGATTTCGGATTCAGTCGCCTCGCCCTCGCAGGGTGTAATTCCCTGTGTATTAAGCGTCTCCAGGAGATCGTCTATACAGTCGTTGCGTTTCGCGATCCAACTCGAGGCCCAGCAGCGCCAAAACCGCCAGCCCATACGTTCTAGGATCCGCTGGCGGGTGATGTCTTCCATCCATCGGTCCGCACCGCGGTACTGGTCGCCGTCGCACTCGATGGCGAGGCGCCTATCATCAGTCCCTTCTACTACAAGATCGATGCGATATCCACCCGCCCGCACCTGGGGCAACACTCTGTACCCGCGGCTGACGAGCATGTGGTAGACCTCCCGCTCGAACTCGGACTCGCATAAGTCACGGAGTTCTTTCACCCGTTCGGTTTCGATACCGAACGGGTGACTCAGATGGTCAAGCAGGCGGGCGCGCAAGTCATTGTCTCGCAATTCTGAGCGACTGAAGCTATGAAAAACGTACAGACGATCGCGGGCGCGGGAGGAGGCGACGTTGTACCGCTGTTCATAAAGACGCCCGCTGTCGGCTCGGATACTGCCGGAGGCGACCATCGAAATCATGACGATATCGGCCTCCTTACCCTGAAAGTGCATCGCACCCCCGCAGCGGATATCGTGCCGCAGGATCACGTCCTCACCCACCTCGTTCAGCATTTTTTCCTGGATGTATTTGGCTTGATCGGCCCCCAGGAGCGATACCACACCGATCGTCCGGCGGGCCATGTCCGGGTTGTCAGAGATTTTCTTGATCTCCTCGACGATGGCGTTGGCTTCGGGTTTGTTGATCTTTCTACGCGCCAATCGGTAGCCGCCTTTAACATAGACATCGATCAACGGTGGATCGAGCCGCTCTGAGGGTTTGGGCACCCGCAGCGGCTTGATCTCACCGTCATAGAACTGCCTGTTGGAAAAGGCGATGATAGGCTCGACGCAGCGGAAATGCTCTCGCAACCGAATAATATCCGAGGCAAACATGGTGCTGCCAAGATCGTAGATCGAACCGCCGGGTAAAAGGTGTTCGCCATAGGGCAGTTTGGATAAGAATCGAGCCTTCAACGCCCGAATGTCTGCCTCCTTCAGGCCGATATCGGAGGGACTTACCTGCTTGTCATCACCTACTACGAGGATTTTCTTGGCGCGGGCGATTGCGGGCAACGCCCACACATCGGACTGCGAAGCCTCATCGATGATCAAGAGATCAAACATACCGAGCTCTGGTGGCAGGGACTCGGACACCCGCCAATGGGCCATAATCCAGCAGGGAGTGGCTCCATAGGCATTAGCCATCGCCTTGCGGGCATCGCGTCTGTATCGGGTAGCTCGCACGCCGGTCCCCCTGCCGATGCGGGTGATGGCGGTAAGATAGGCGTTGAGCGCACCACTCACCCTCGGCGTCATATTTCGTTTGAGCTGCCGCCAGGTACGAAGCTCGACCACTCGCAGGTAGGCCCGATGGAGGCTTTCCTCGGCTTTTGAACGATCATGCGCCAGGCGTCTAAGGGCTTGCCTTCCGTCGATGGCCTCCAGATAGCCCTTGGCCCGCGCCCAGTCCCAGGCTGCTCTCCACCGTGCCGGCAGCCATTGATCGCCGGATTCCTCGGGCGGTTCCACGCGTAATGTGAGCGCCCACTTGCCTGCCCCGCACATATTAATCGTCTCGGTAACGCGGTCTACCGTGGTCAATGCACCCTGTAGCCCCTTGAGGCGGCTCAGTTCTTCCACAAAGTGACGCCATTCGTCCATGACCTTTTCTGCCTTAATCTTCTCATTGCCGAGCATGTGGCCAACAAAGCCTTTCATCTGATCGATGACGGGACCCTTGCACCTCTCAAGAGAATCCATGATGCTCTGACGGGTGTTATTGGCAGCTTTCAGGCGGCTGTGCTGCAAATGCGCGTTGATCGCTTTCAAAAGGCGTTCAAGTACTTGGGTGGATTCGGTCAAACGATTAAACTCGATGCCTGCAGCAAACACTTGTTTAGCCTTCTCCACCAGCGGGCTAGCCAACTTGGTGTCGAGCTTCCAAAGGGCCGCCAGCGGGCGGGCGACATCGGCCATGGGCTTGATCGCAGCGATCCCATGAGTGGTCAGTTCGGGTCCGCCGAATTCGTGCCGGATTTGTGTCCATTGCACGGTGAGTTTACGCGCTGCCTTGGCTGCCTCGAGGTATTCGAGCACCCGCTTCCATTCATTGTCGGTGCGGGGTTCTGAGGCACGGATCCGGATCTGCTTGATGAGCGTTTTGGCAGTTTCGTCACCACCGAACCAGCCGAAGGGGCTTTTCCCCTGAGCGACCCGCTGCACCGCTTCATAGAGTTCTTGATGCGTCTCTCCTTCCGGCGGGATCTCGAGCGCGTCGCCAAAAAACTCCTGGCGTTTCTTCTCTAGCATGAGTGCAGCGTTCAGCCACTGTCGGAAATGATGCGCCAAGGGTGTATCATCGGATTCGCGCAACAAGTGACGTGCTTTATGTTGCCATTCGTGCTGGGTGCCGGCCTGCAAGAAGGGGTGGGCCTTCACTACATATTCCCGCAGAATCTCCGTCTGGCGCAGATGTTCGGTTGTGTACTGTCTAAGAGGCGGAATATCGCCACCTTCGAAAACCGTTTCGCGCAGCTCGTGCAGGCGCTGCAGATCTCCATGTAGCCGCACGATGTCCTCCGGTAACGGCAACGTGTTTGGTTTGGGCAGTTTCTGCCTGAGGTAGACCAAATCCTCGCCCAGTTCCTCCCGCGCGGCGCGCAAGTCAGTGATATCCTCTTCAGTAAAACGCGGCAGGGTTTCCTCATCCCCGTTCAATAAATCTGGAAACCATTTGTAAGCCGTTTCCTGCTCGATCACATAGCGAGCTAGCTTCTCGGGCCGGGTGTTGTCGCCGAGGGAGGGAGTAGTCGCCGTTTGCTTGGTGGCCCAGTCGCGCAGTTCCCGATCGAGGCTCACGAGTTGTTGATGCAGCTGATCGATGTGGTCGGACTCGGTGCGGATTTCGCGGTCCAGATACCCCTCGCTCAAGGTGTTCACTTTGCTTGCGATCTTGCGCACGGACTGTTCGAGTTGCTTGAGGCCATCGCGTTCTGAGGTTAGCAGACTGATGGTAAGCGGGCGCAGTGGCTCCGGGATCTGGTTCTGTAGCACCGCTAGTGGGGCTTCGTGCTGAGCGCTGACCAAGACCTTTTTGCCGAGCGCCAGGTAATGAGAGATAATGTTGGCGATGGTGTGAGTTTTCCCGGTCCCAGGGGGTGTCCCTGGACCACAACGCCATCCGCTTGGTCGAGACGGTTGAGGATTGCAACCTGTTCGCGGTTAAAGGGCTTGGGGAAAAACAGGTCCTCGCTGTCCTCAATAGCGGGTCCACCCGGCAAATTGTCGCCTGCGCCACCCAGTCCGGGTGTCGAGATGCCGCGGTAACGCCGCGGTTTTCGGATGGCCCGCTGATCTGACGGCTCAGTTACTACTAAAACCGATGCCGGCGGCAATTCTTCGGTCTCCTCCACCACTTGCTGCAGCCTTTTGATATCGGCGGCGATGAAATTAGTCAAGCCCTTTCGAATTATTTGTAATTGTAAAGATAAAACCTGCATTCTGATCGGTCCACCGGGTTTCACGCGACCGGTTAAAAAGTGTAACAAAACCGATTTGTTATTTTGGGTATACTTCCTCCGGCGTAATCCTGTCCATCGGTGATATGGAGCGCAAGGCCCCGACGGGCCGGATCGATAAAATAATAATGACAAACTCAGGAGGAATAGCATGAAGCAACCCACTATAAGTAAAAAGGCGCCTTTGACCACCAAGCAGACAGTGGAGGAGGCCTTTCAAACCGTACTGAAAACCAATTTAAATCACCTCGTTGCTTGGGAATCGGTGGCTAAAAAGGGCCGAGATCCTAATGGTGTGCGCAAGGTCAGGGTATCTCTACGGCGCATGCGTTCGGCAATGCCCATTTTCCGTGCCGCATTTCCCCATTCGGTGACTGATCCTTGGGCGGTAGAGCTCAAGTGGGCACAAAGTCAACTCGGTCAGGCACGTGATCTCGATGTGTTGATTCACGAAAGGTTGGCGGGTGGCGGCAAGCATGCGGGCAAGACCAAATTGCTACAACTTTCGGAAGCAGCACGCGATGATGCCTACTTACAGGTTGGCAAGCTGTTGAAGGGCAAGCGTTATAGGCGTTTTAAAGGCAAATTTTCAAAATGGATTTCGAACAAGAAATGGAACGATGGACTATCTCGCAAGGGTCGCAAGGCCGTTAAGCGCAACATCGTCCCCTTTGCCGTTGCCTCGCTGAACAAGCTTGAACGGCGGGTGAGAAAGGCCGGCGCTAAAATCAATTCACTC
>JAAEPA010000160.1 GCA_024222475.1 Gammaproteobacteria bacterium
CACGTAACAAAACCGAATGACCTCAAAAAGCATATGTAAAGACAAAACCCGCATTCTTAAATGTCCCATCAAGGATACTCATCGCCTTCGGTAAACCCCTTTATATAACATACCTCCACGACGCAATCCTGCTTCGCTTGGGCACCGGTCTCAGGCATCTCTGCCTGAGACGTTCACGTGTATTGCAGTTCACCCCACGCGGTCTTCACGCGAAGTCATGAAATATTCGAATTGGCTATTTATCGCACTTATTGAACTCGGCGTCCTTTTTCTCATATTCCAGGCAAAAGTCGTCCTTACCGGAGGCGGTCTGGATGGCTGTGCCCTTGTACATGGCGGTAATTGCTTTTGATTTGGTGATATCCAGTCTAGAGTTACTGCACGATTTAGTGGCTACTTTTCGGCACTCTTCAACCGAACCGGCTTCTTTGTTCTTGGTGCACTCTTGATTGCCATCACACTTCTTGTAGCTGATGGCCTCTTGGCCAGGACAGGCTGTGCGCTTATAGTGGACCGCGCAATCCCCAGCCTGTACTGAAAAAGAAGACAACATAATTCCCATGGCAATGATAGTGCCGAAAACCTTTTTCATTCTCGATTCCTCGTGTTATTAGATTTACATGACCGCTCGATCGCGATGGTGGACCATCTGTTCTAACCGTCTTGATAGAGCGCGCGGAAAACTAACATACAAGATACGTAAACTCAATAAGTCAGAATGCAATGGTGCGAGGTGAGTCGTTAGTGCTCCTTAGAATCGCTGGGAAATGGACTCCTGAATCCTGCGGATCACCATGAAGGCCTCTTTCAGGTGACGGTTTTCTCGCGTGGACAGTGATTGCAAGCGAATCTTGTTGTCTAGCGCATCTTCGGTCTTGATTTCAGCGAGCTGCTCTTGTAGGCGAAGTTTCAGCAGGAATCGATAGGTCTCGCTTAAGTTCTCAGCACCTTCCCGACTTAATTTCCCGGCCTCGGCCGCGGTCTCGAGGCGTTTGAAGGTGGATCTGGATCGCATTCCGGCCTCCAGGGCGTAAAATCTGGCGATGGCTACAATAGGGGCTACACCACCCTTTTTAATGTCTACTTGCCCATTTTCATCGCGGATGCGACGGAATAGACTCAACGGGGGGCGAAATTCCAATGCTGTCCGTGACATATGTGCCAGAAAGATGCTTTGTTTACCCGTTCCGAAAAGTATTCGCTCAAGAGGTTCTAAGGAAAGCTCTCCGTAGACGGAGCGAAAGTCAAAAAAAACACAGGCCTCGAGTAGTGCTTTGGGATCGGGTGTACTCACCCAGCGTTTAAATAAGTTCATCCAGTCGTTAAGGGGTCGGCACCAATTCGTTGCCATGTATCCCCCCGGACAGGGGGGAATTCCTGCCTGGATGAGGCCGCTGACAACATACTTTGCCAGGGATTTAAAATATCTTCGGTACTCGGGCTTGTCCTCCTTGAACACCAGTGCATTATCTTGGTCCGTTAACAGCATTTGTTCCATACGTCCCTCTGAGCCGAATACGATCCAGGCGTAGGGGGTGGGTGCGGGCCCGAGCTCTTGTTCGGCCAATTTGATTAATCTTCTAATGAGGGTGGCATTTAGATTGGCGACGATGCGGCCTATCTGGGCTATATCCAGGCCACTTTTGTAAAGGGATTCTACTGTCCCGGCGACATCGAGTGCGTATCTGGAAAATGCCTTGGCAGGGTCATCCGAGTGTTCCAGTCGCCTCATGAAATATAAAGGGTTTTTAGCTTGATGCCTGAGCAAGGCGTCTGCGGTGATCACGCCAACAATGCATCCATCTCTAACCAGGGCCAGGTGGTGGACATTGTGCTCGAGCATGAAAACAAGGGCGGCATAAACCGGAGTATCCACGGGGAAGGTTTTAACCGGTTGGGTCATCACTGTCTTAACTAATGTCTCGGGTCCTAGCTTTTGAGCCAGGACCCGGACTAGACAATCTCGGTCGGTAATAATACCCATGGGCTTACTTTCCACCAATGCCGCATCCACCCAAGCCTTATGCATGGCCTCGGCGGCCTCAGCCACGGTTGTGGTAGGACTGACACTGACGGGGGGGTGGGAGATCAGCTCACCAACCAGGGTGGTAAGGTTTTCAGTGAGTGGCAGCGTTTCGTCCCTGGAGGCACTGTGTAGGCGTTTACTTAGATTTTTTAGAAAGAATTCAGCAACGGCTGCATTGTTGATTAGGGCATGAAAAGTCTGTTCGGGAATACAGTAGATCAGGGTGTCTTCCTCAGCGACTACATCGTAGTAGGGAGACTTTTGGTTGAGCATGGAGGGATAGCCAAAGAATTCCCCTTCACGTAAGACCTCGACGATCTGCCCATCGCGTACCAGGCGTATTGCTCCCTTACGAATGATATATAAGCAATGACTCGGCGGACCGTCTTGTATCAGGATGTGGGTTCCCAGTGAGACGTCAGCAGTTTCGATACTCTGTTCAAGCCGTTTTGACTCGGTTTTAGTAAGGTGGTCAAAAGGAGGTTGGGCCTGAACAAAGCCGATCTGTTTATTTTGATTGTTTTGTGTTTGCATAATAACTACTCGAGATGTTTTCTTAAAACCATTTAGTGAACCATTTCTGGATGAAGCCCAGAACATTGGGGCGTAACACGCCAAACTCTCCCTCACCGACCAATGCGATGAGCTCCTGTTCAAGGCCAGAGTAGGCATGTTCGAGTCGAATCCCTGCTTTGTTCAACCGTCGAAGGCCTTTGCCGCAGGTCATTGGGTCTCGATCTATTAAGCCAATGACAACCGTGCTTATGCCGGCGCGCGGAATAATGACCGAACATACTTCAGCGGTTTCCACGGTCCGACCTTGAAACCGTTCGGCACAGGGTTCCAGGGTAACGTAGAGCGTCGCACCGTTCGGATCGCCCGCGACACTGCGTAATGCGGCCTGTTCGGCGTGGGTGACTTGCCACAGCGGTGGCGCTTCACGTAGCTTTATAACCTCTCTATGTCCGCGGCCGATGATCTGATGGTCTTTGACAATGATCGCACCCACCGTTGGATGAAGGCTGGATTTGCGCGCTTCGGCGATGGCCTCTGCCATGAAACGGCGTTTTATCTCAGGGGGAATTTGCTCCGAGAACAGAGTTTTAAGCTCGCTGGCAACATTTACCCAAGCGTAGGGGTGCCCTTGGACGGCCAGATCTCGGCCAGACGCATTGTCCAGTGGTGTCTCAGTGTGGTGGTTGGCGCGGGCGTAATGATGGGCGAGTTTCCCCAAGTGTGATCGCAGAATTCTTTTGAACCTACTCATCCTGCTTTAAACGGGATATCGGTTCCGTCGCTCATTCTCTCCGGTGGCTCGGGGACGGGGATTAGAAAGGCAAAAGTCGTTCCTTTACCCACGGTGCTTTCAACCCAAATCTTGCCGCCGTGATAATCGACAATTTTCTGAGAAATCGGCAATCCCAATCCCGTACCTTTGGGTTTTCCTTTTTGCTCATCATCGACCTGGTGAAATTTTTCAAAAATATGATCGAGCTGATCTGGTGCTATCCCGGGTCCGTTGTCTTGGACCTCTACCTTGTAGTGGGTTCGATCACAGCTCAAACGCAAGGTCGCTCGTCCCGTCTCGGATTCACAAAACTTCCCTGCGTTTGACAGCAGGTTGATCACTACTTGGGTGATGCGATCCCGGTCGACATTAGCCATGGCGGGGGTAGCTGGAAGTTGGTGATCCACATGCACTTCCCGTTCGTTGAATAGCTGGCTGACGGCAGAGATCGAGTCTTTCATCAAGTCCCTGAGATCCAGGTGCTCGATATTCCAATCCATGCGCCCGGACTCGATCTTGGCCAGATCTAAGACATCATTGATCAGGCGGGTTAATCGCTCGGTTTCCTTGACTACGATACTCAAAAATCCCTGTCGTTGTTCGGTGCCCATTTCCGGATTATCACGCAGGATCTCCGAGAAGGCGCGGATGGATGTTAAGGGAGTACGTAGTTCGTGGCTGACTGTCGAGACAAATTCATCCTTGAGACGGTCCAACTCTCTGAGGCTCTCATTGGCCGCCCTGAGATCCGCGGTGGCGGTTTCCAGTTGGTGGGATTTCTGTTCGAGGCGCCGGCTGTATTCCATCGCCTGAGAGGTCTCGTCCAGGATTTCCATCACCGCATCGATACTCAGCACTTCGCCCTCTACTACCGAAGACACCATGACCCGGGCCGAGGCCGCACCGATGGCGCCGGCGAGCTTCCATTCCACCAGATTTACCAATGCCGGCTCCGCATTGATTTGTTTCTCCAGCTCGATGTCATGCTGTTGGGTGTAGCTGTGCAAAATTAGGTCAGCACGTTTTTTTCCCAGAAAACGTGCGGCCAGGGCATGGAGCTCGGAGACGGTAGCCGTGCCTCGCCAGAAATAGGCATGTCCCTGTCCATCTTTACTGAAGGCGTCTACAAACAGTTTCGCTTGAACCTGTTCAATGGCGCTCTGTTTGGAAAATAAAGAGACACCAACTAGGAATCCGATGTTGGCCAGCATGCTCCAGAATAACGCATGGCTGATAACACCAAGGCCCTCGAGCCCAAACAGCTGATAGGGTTTAAGCAGTTCGATGCCGAATAATCCTTGTTCGATCAGCGAGCCTGGTAACCATCCGGATTTGGCGAAGGCCGGAAGCACCAAGGTATATCCCCATATCAAAAAACCTACCGTCAGTCCGGTCATTGCCCCAGCGCGGCTGGCGCCTTTCCAGTAGAGTCCTAAAAGAATGGGCGGCGCAAACTGGGCCGCGGCGCAAAACGACACCAGGCCGATGGTCACCAGGGCGTAGGATTCTCCAATGAGCCGGAAATAAATATAACCAAGCAGTAACACGATGATGATCGTGCCTCGCCGGATTGCGAGTAGCAGGCCACTGAGGTCCTGGCGCGCCGTGAGCTGCAGGGCCTTGATTCGCAGCAGCACGGGCATTACTAGGTCGTTGCAGACCATGGTGGCCAATGCAATGGTGGCCACGATGACCATTCCGGTGGCTGCTGACAAGCCGCCGAGATAGGCGAACAGGGCCAGACTTTCTTGGTGTTCTGCCATAGGCAGGGTCAACACAAACGTATCGGGATCTACATCACCCGCAGGAAATAATAGCAGGCCGCCAAAGGCAATGGGCAAAACGAACAGATTGATGATCAGCAGATAGAGTGGGAACAACCAGGTCGCCTTCTCGACGTGATCTTCGTTGACATTTTCAACCACCATGACCTGGAATTGACGCGGCAGGAACATGATTGCCATCATCGACAATACGGTCAGGGAGAACCAACTTCCATAGCTGCCGGCACTTTGTTCGATAGTCATCAGTTTGTTCAATTCCGGGACCGCTGCGGCTTGGCTGAAAAGATCTGAGGGTCCGTTGAACAGACCGAATGTTACGAACAAGCCCACCATCAGGAAGGCCAACAACTTAATAATGGATTCAAAGGCGATGGCGGCTACCATGCCTTCGTGGCGTTCGGTGGCATCGATATGGCGGGTGCCGAATAGAATCGTGAATGCGGCAAGAATCAGGGCAACATACAATGCCTTGTCGGCCCACAATGGGATGTCGCCTGACTGGATTACCATCCCCAGGTTAGGGTACTGTCGAAGTACGTTGAAACTGGTGGATATCGCCTTTAGCTGGAGGGAGATGTAAGGCATGATGCCGATCACCGCAATGACGGTGACCAAGCCCCCGAGCAAGGTGCTTTTGCCATAACGAGAGCCAATGAAATCGGCGATCGAGGTGACGCGATAGGCCTTGGCAATACGGATCATTTTGCGTAATACAAACCACCACAAGGCGGCCATCAAGGTGGGCCCGAGATATATCGGCAGGAAACCCACGCCTGTACTCGCCGCTCGCCCGACGCTGCCGTAGAAGGTCCATGCGGTGCAATAAACGGCGATCGAAAGGGTATAAACATAGGGGTTGCTGATGATCGAGCGCCCGGAGTCAGCCCGTTTGTCTCCAAGGTAGGCGATTGCGAATAAAATACCCAAATAACAGACCGATAGGAGCAGGATGACCCAATCTTGCAGCATGTTAGTTCCGTGTCCTTTCGTTGAGCTGCTCGCTAATTTTCCCCTTTTTAGTATTGTGCTCTATGATCAAAGCAGCTAGGGAAATGAAAATGCCCCAGATGAAAAACAGGTAGAGGTAAAGGATGGGTATGCCGAACAAGAAGGATGCACCGCTGAATAGAGACAGCAAGGGGTAGTTCAGGGCGAGCACCCCGACTAACACCAGGGCTATCAAACGATCATTGCCTTTTTCGGGTGAAAACATAGGTTAACCAACCCTATTTAAAGTCGGCCTGAAGTTGTTCCTGGAAGTCTTTTATGACACGCATGGACATGCGCAGGATTTCATGATCCATTGTTGAGAGTTGCCTAGGTTTGATGAGTTTATCGAGTCGCTTGCCTTTTTCCGCTCGTTTAACCTGGTGGACCAGCAGCTTCTCCAATAGGGCTTCATAGGCGGCCCTGAGAGAATATGCATACTCCACAGTCAAAACGCCTTGCATAACAAGTCCTGTCAGACGTTCTAGGGTGTTGCGATTTTTCAGCCCCGCCTGCAAGGCATAGATGCGTACGCCATCTGTTAAGATATGCAGTCCGTTACATTTAATGTCGATCTTGCCTTTAGTCGTTGGCCCGCCCTTGGGATTGAAATGCCCCATGGACATGAGTTGATTGAAGAATCCAATGGGCGGACGCCACTCGGCATTGTCCTGAACCATCATTTTTAGTAATCCGGGTTTTTGTTTTAACTCCGTCAATACATGTTGTTGTAGGTTCTCGGTCAGTTTTTCGTCCCCATACAGGGTGTCGAAATCCATAAATACATTGGCCCAGTGCGCCGCTTCCTTCGTGGGGCTCGTCATCACCTTGCTGAGGTGTTCGCGCCATTCCTCTAATGTCATGTGAAACATAGGGTTTTTTGCCTTGATGTCATCGAAGTACAAGGTATAGCCGAGGTCTTCCAGGCGTTGATTCAAATGCTCGGTGAAGGTTTTAAACCAGGTCCGAGTTTTATTGCTTAGCGCTTTGGGAGAGCCATCAATAATGATGCCGTTGTCTTGCTCGGGATCGAGCAGCATTTCCTTGCGTCCCGCCGATCCCATGATCAGCAAGGCGTAGTTCACTGCGGGTGCTTCCTGTCCGTTCTCGGCCATTTCCCGCAGTGTCAGCTCCACACACCTTCTCTGCAGGGCCAGATGAAATTCCGAGAGAATCTTTAATGCGGTACTTGCATATTGGTTGCGTTCCCGTGCATCGCCGGCGATAGAGGTCAGGCGATTGGCCATCTTCGCCAGATTGGAGAAATTGTTTATATTCCTGACCTCTTCCCGGGTGCCGCCCTTTTGGGCGAGGAGACTATGCAGTATGTCGGTCTGCGAGATCATGCCTAGGGGACGGTTTTTTTCCGTCACGATCACGTATTTCAAGGCATTACGGTGTTGAACTTCTTCGACTTCCCACAGGGGGGTGTCTGAAGTAACGGTATATGCCCTTTCACAGGCCACCTTCATTACATTATCATGGGGAGCTGATTCGCGCACCAGTACGGCTTCGGCCAAGCCGGCATAGGTCAGCACACCCAACAGTTCTCCGTTCTGCGCGGTAACGACCAGGCTGCCAATCTTTCTTTCATCCATGAGGCGGAATGCCTCGATCAGAGAGACCTCCGGCCCACAAGTTGCCAACGGCGTCTTCATTGCCGCTTTCGCGGGTCTGATCATGCCGCCGGTAAAGGATTGTTGGGTCGTTTGCCTGCTGCGTATCTGGTTGGCGATCAGGTGGTTGAGCAATTTATTGAGGGCTGGGCAGGCTTGTTCCAGTTGTTGGTGTTCCATCCGCCTAACTACCAGCAGGGAGATGGGGGTTAATGCTATGGCGGTAAATACGAAAGGCAGGCCATCCATATAATTGGAAAGTCCCAGAATAGTGCCGGGATCCACCTCATATTTTTCACCCCGCGGTCCCCACAATCCTACCCTTCCTCGGTACAGGACATAGAGCACTTTCTGATTTGAATCACCTGTCTGAAATAGGATTTTACCCATTTCATGGTGTTGCTCTTCTAGGCACTCGAGCATGCTCAGCAGGTCTGGGTCATCGAGTTGCTTAAAGATCTGCAAGTGCCGCAACTCTTTGATGACGGAGTGA
The DNA here is from genome assembly GCA_024222475.1 of Gammaproteobacteria bacterium. Classification (GTDB taxonomy): domain Bacteria; phylum Pseudomonadota; class Gammaproteobacteria; order JAAEPA01; family JAAEPA01; genus JAAEPA01. Next base: position 8,195 of record JAAEPA010000160.1, read on the forward strand.
TCTATACTTGGTCCTTTCTTGTGCATGGCTAGATTTTTTACCAGGCTTTGCGCAATGACTGAATCAATTGTTCGCCCATTTTAACGTGAGTCCTGGATAAGGTAGAGTGTTCTACCGACGTTTTGCTCTATAACTATTAGAGTTTGATCGATCCGCTGAACCTTTTGAATAAGAATCTATGCACCCATGAAGAACATACTGTTAAAACGCATCTTATGTAGTGTATTCACAGCGGTTAATACGGTGTTGCTATACTTGTTTCTGCTCCAGCTTCCCTTCGGGGTGGATGCCTTTTCCTTTAGCTTACAACATTGGTCGAAATTAAGTCCACGGATTGAGTTTGCCGCGATCATCTCTCTGGTTATTGGGATCACCACATTGATTTTAGTGAGATACTTGGATGGTGAATGGAAAAGCAAGTTGGTCTATTTTCGCCCTCGATTCGCCCAGCCGGGATATAGGGCTTTTTTCGGCGGTCGAGATCCTGGATTTGACCGTAGTCCTCTGGAGAAGGCCTATCCTGAGGTGCGGGATTCGGCCTACAATCCTCAAGTACAGATGCGGGTCTGGAAGCGTCTATATACAAAGTACGCCAATGCGTCCCTGGTCAACGGTACCTATCACAGCTGGGTATTACTGCGGAACCTGTACCTAGTCAGTTTAGTGTTCCTGCTGGCCTTTTTATTGGCTTGGCCGTTGAATTTTAGTGTGCCTGCCGTGTTGGTTTTGTCCTATATTTTCATATTTGGTGCGCAGTTCCTGTTCTTGATGTTCAGTGCTCGCGGAGCGGGGTCACGGCTGGAATGCAACGTACTGGCTGAGGCGCTTGCGATTAAACCCGCTGGTAAATTAGGAGCTGCGAGGAAATCGAAGAAACGAAAGGCTGCTGGGCGTAAAGATTGAGCATTTTGCGCTGCCCATACTCGCACTTCAGTCTGTTTCAAAAATAAAACCCCGCTGGTGGCGGGGTTCTATTCTGAGACTACTGATAAAGACTATTATCAGTGAGTGGCGGCACCTGAGCCCTTGGGTACGCGGATGTCCTCCACCAAGTGCTGGATGTGGTCAGGCACGGGTTTCGTGAGCTTGGAGACCACAATCGCCGAGGCGAAGTTCAGCACTGCACCTATCGCCCCGAAGGCCTCGGGCTGGATACCAAACAGCCAGTTGTCCGGCGTATTGGCGAGGGTGGCGGTGCCCGGGATGAAGAACCAGCCCTTGAAGGTGAAGATGTACAGCAGGGTGCTGCCTAGACCGACCAACATGCCCACCACGGCGCCCGTGTTATTCACCTTCTTGGCAAAGATGCCCATCATCAATGCGGGGAAGATCGAAGAGGCGGCCAGACCGAAGGCCAGTGCCACCACCTGGGCCGCGAATCCCGGTGGATTCAATCCCAGGTAACCGGCTACTATAATGGCCCCCCCCATGGCGATACGGGCCCACAGCAATTCGGTCTTTTCCGAGATCCCTTTAGCGAACACGCCCTTGAGCACATCATGAGAAATGGCCGAGGAAATGGCCAGCAAAAGCCCTGCGGCGGTAGATAGCGCGGCAGCCAGACCACCGGCAGCGACCAGTGCGATGACCCAATTGGGCAGCTGAGCGATCTCGGGATTAGCGAGCACCATGATGTCGCGGTCCACCTTGACCATCTCGTTGCCTTTCCAGCCCCAATCCTGCTCGGCTTTGGCGGCGAATTCCTTGTTCTTGTCATCGTAATACTGGATGCGGCCGTCGCCGTTCTTGTCCTCAAATTTCAGCAAACCGGTCGTCTCCCAGTTCTTGAACCACTGGGGGCGTTCGGCGTAGACCAGGTTACCGGTGGGCGAACCGACCTCACCGCTCTGGATGGTATTGGTGAGGTTGAGACGGGCCATGGCACCGACGCCCGGGGCGGTGGTGTAAAGAATGGTGATGAAGACCAGGGCCCAGCCCGCGGAGGCGCGGGCATCCCTTACCTTGGGTACGGTAAAGAACCGCACGATCACATGCGGCAGGCCGGCGGTGCCGATCATCAGCGACATGGTGTACACCACCATGTTGAAGGTGCCTCCCTTTTGCGCGGTATAAGACGCAAATCCTAGATCAGTGACTACCTGATCCAGCCGATCCAGCATGAAGGTTCCACTGCCATCCGCCATCGCGCTGCCTAGACCCAATTGCGGCAAGAAATTGCCGGTCAGGTTTAGGGAGATGAAGATCGCCGGGACTGTGTAGGCAAAAATCAATACGCAGTACTGAGCGATCTGGGTATAGGTCACGCCCTTCATGCCGCCGAGTACGGCGTAAAAGAATACGATGATCATGCCGACGTACAGACCGGTAGCATATTCTAGGTCCAGGAAGCGGGAGAAGGCCACGCCGATGCCCTTCATCTGACCGATAACATAGGTGATCGAGGCCACGATCAGACAGATCACCGCCACTAGACGTGCGGTCTGGGAATAGTAACGGTCACCAATGAATTCCGGCACCGTAAACTTACCGAACTTGCGTAGATAAGGAGCGAGCAACATGGCGAGCAGTACATAACCGCCAGTCCAGCCCATCAGATATATTGAGGCGTCATAGCCCTTGAAGGCGATCAGCCCCGCCATGGAGATGAAGGAGGCCGCGGACATCCAGTCCGCACCGGTGGCCATGCCGTTGGCGATAGGATGCACGCCTCGACCGGCGGCGTAAAATTCGCTCGTGGAGCCTGCGCGGGCCCAGATGGCGATACCGATATACATCGCGAAGGTCGCGCCCACGACGATGTAGGTCATTGTTGTGAGATCCATATGATTATCCCCCTAGTCTTCGTGAACGTCGTGTAGACGGTCTAATTTACCCATGCGGTAGGCATAAAAAAAGATCAATGCCACGAACGTGTACATAGAGCCTTGTTGGGCAAACCAGAATCCCAACTTGTAACCGCCGATCTGAATGGTGTCCAGTACGGGGCGCAGGATAATGCCAAAACCGAACGAGACGATGAACCAGATGATCAGGCAAATGATCATGAGCCTAACATTGGCCTTCCAATAGGCAGTCGCTGAGGTTTCTTCTGTACTCATGTGATTCCTCCAAGCTTTTTAGTGGTTGTATTAGTGCCTAGATTCTGAAAATGATCTAGGCAGTAGAGTAACGAATGAGAAGTGTTTTTTAGTGCATGTTTTCTCCCGGCTGATGGTTTTTTATTGTTAGCCAGACTTGTAGGCAAAAAAAATGCCAAAAAAAATAGTCGGTTGATTTCCGGGGATAAAATGGAATAAATGAAATATTTATGTGGTGCGGTTATGGTCTATCGCTAAGAAATGTTACCAAGGGTAACCATGCGGCGCGGTGGTAGGTAACACCGTTACCGATGGTAACGGTTGGGGTGGGAGCCGGTAGACCAAATCCGGATTGTCCCGGAGCGGTAAAATGGCGGCCTAATGTCCCCCCGACCTTTTATGCCCTCTACCAGGCAAAACGAGGCGCAGCATTGACTATCGGCAGGCACTCCGCCCCGGCATCGTGGTGAACATGCTGAGCAGAATCGTTGTGGTTTTGTGTAGTATTAAAAGATAACATTAAATCCCTATCGGGCGTGTGTATACCGAAAAAACAGCAACACAAAGGCAAAACCCTGTTCATGAAAAATGCCTTGACGACTATGCTCTGCCTGCTGCTATGGGCATTCTCCATACCTGACTCGGCGGGGGCCTCGGAGAAGGCCATGAAGCGGGTGAGCAAGCTGGGGCATGGGGATTGGGAACAGCCGATTACTCTGGAGGAGGGCGCTGAGGGGGTACTGAGGGCGAGGCTTGTGCCGTCTGTCATTTCTACAGTGACGCCACCTAGGAGCCTGTCCGAGA
>JAAEPA010000161.1 GCA_024222475.1 Gammaproteobacteria bacterium
ATACGGATAGCGGACATTCACCGAATTTCAGCGGCTGGCAGCACTCGGTCCTCAGCGGTCCTCCGGCCCCATCTTCCTGAACGGCCGCTTTGTTCCACAACCGGACATTCAGCAACAAGGTAGGCAAGAGCAGTGTAGAGACCTACGACGGGCATCGGCAACAGACCGCAGTTGGGCAGGAGCTGCTGGTCGCGGATCAAGCTGCAGATGACGAGTCTGTGCAGATAGCAGTTCCTGGTTGGTGAGTCGACCATCGACAGTTTTTTTTGTCTGGATTTCCCTCCTTACGCTGAGTTTTATCTCCATCGCCGATGCACGGCTACCTACCGCCCGGGCCGATAAACCATTTTTTTCATCCACCGATATTTCGGCGCCCACCAGAAAAAACTGGTGAAATCCACCGATATTTCGCCCGCATACCCTGCAGCTCATGCACTTAAGGGCTGTGAAGTAACCGGTGATGTGTCGTTACTCACTGTTATTTATGACGTATTTTAATCGGTTTTATCCAGTTCTCCCGCCTGGTACGGGTGTTGCTGCTACCAAGCCTGGGTAAGCATTTGTCACAGGCAGATAAAATCTGGAGCAACACCATGGCATTCCGAATGAACAAACTGGCGACGGCCCTGACCATCTCGTCCCTGATCTGGGCCGGGTTGGAAGCCCCCCAGGCACTGGCAGGCAATGACAAGGCGGAGAAGACTGCGGTAAAGACGGAAAAGC
>JAAEPA010000162.1 GCA_024222475.1 Gammaproteobacteria bacterium
AGGCGGTTTGCACCTCAAACAGGGACGGAATCCACTTGTCCAGTGCGAACCATGATGGCATACCAAGATCCATATCGCAGTCGCCAAATATCCATCCGCGTTCTACCGCTAGTACGTTCCAGCTACGCTCCAGTAGTCCGACCATGATCATTGTGTTCAAACCATGCGCGACACGCATGGCCAGGGTAGACGCAGTACAAAAGAATGCGATCAATCCAAACAAGATAAGGGCGACAACCCAGATTCGAACGTGTATGCAAAGAACACAGGGCCACTCATCGAGTACGTACTGAAAATAGAGGGCACCACATTCCAGTGCGAACCCAATCATTACGAGTGCAGCCCAATAACGTCGCTGCGTGCTTAAGTTAACCAGGAATTCTTTCATGCAATCAATACTTTTCGAGTTAAACAGGGGTTTTCGGCGACGACAGGCTTATTCAGCAATCTTGTAGCGGAGTCGGAAATAAGTATATTCTCTTCGTGTGACATCAGTTATCCAAAGCAATTTCCATGCCGGGTGCAGGCGTTGCGACCAGGCTGTTTCCAAAAGAGTGTTATCAGTAGCCGTGAGTGTTGGCCACTCGGTCAGCTGGGTTTCTTGCGGTGACCCTGGGTACGATATTTTTGCCGTGTGTAGGCGTACTTATAGTCAATTTTCCATTAGTTTGTTGTAGACTTCGGGGTCCGTTGCACCCTCTGTGCCGATAACGAAGATAATGCTGTTATCGTCGAGGCCGAGTTGTTCTGACAATTCTGCATCATCTCTTGCGGCAATAACCGATGCAATTCCGGCAACCGCCGATTCTCCGGCTTCGATCGCCGGATTACCCCGTGCCAGCAATCGCATGCAGGCCGGCACAGCGTCTTCACTTATGGTCATAAAATCATTCGCGCCTGAATTCAGAATTTCCCAGGCAAGCTCCGATACCTCGCCGCAGGCAAGACCTGCCATCAGAGTATCCAGGTCTCCTTCCACGGTCACCGGATTACCGGCGATTGCAGATTGTTGCAGGCAATTGGCCTGCTCGGGTTCAACCACTATGAAGCGCGGCCGTCGACTGCCCCATAACTCCCAGAAATAAGCGCATACCGCTGCTGCCAGACCACCGACCCCGGCCTGGATAAAGACATGGCTGGGAATCGCTCCCTGCATTTGTTCGACGGCCTCCTTGAGCATGACGGTATAACCCAACGCAACATCACGAGGTATATCCTTATAACCTGGATAACTGGTGTCAGAAACGATAATACGGCCATGCTTGCCAGCTTCGAGATCGGC
>JAAEPA010000163.1 GCA_024222475.1 Gammaproteobacteria bacterium
GGCGAATGATATCTACCGCTTTGCTGCAACGATGTTGCAACCGCACCTTAAGTGGCTCGATCACGGCCCCAAGTGTACGGTGACGGTACTGCTCCAAGTGCTTTTTTATGCCGCTGCGCAGCTGTGTTCGGTCTTTGCAGCTTGCTCGCGCTTGAAAACCGCCCCGAGCGATCAGGCGGTACGCGATGCGCTGGTCGCCTTGTGTCCTGAGGCGGGGGTGCTGCAGATGCAGTTCAACCAGAGTTTTGCTGCGCAATTGCCCAAGGGGCTGAAAAAACGATCTCAACGCTTGGCGATTGATCTCACGTTGATTCCCTATCATGGCCAACCTCACCGCTGCAGCGAGGAAATCTATCGTAGCCAGGCTAAAAGTGGCACGACTCACTTTCACGCCTATGCGACCTGTTATGTGGTTCATAAAGGTCGTCGCTTCACGGTAGCGATGATGAGGGTCAATCAAGGCACGACGATGGTTGAGGTGCTTAAGTGTCTGATCCATCAGGCGATACGCGCCGGGATACGTCCGAGCCTATTGCTGCTTGACCGCGGTTTTTACAGCGTCAAGGTGATCCGCTATCTGCAAGCGGCACGCTATGGGTTTATCATGCCGGTGATCATCCGAGGCCGGAATGCGAATGATCCACGCGGACCGAGTGCCACGCGGGTTTTTGCCGTGCAAAAACACAGCGGCTGGGCCAAATACACCTTAATGAATTCAGAAAAAATCAAAGCCACAGTACGTATCTGTATCCACTGTCGCAACTGGGCCGGGCGGAGAAAACGCCATGGCCGCCAGACTCTGGTTTATGCTGTTTGGGGGCTGCGGCCCAAAACCACCCACTGGGTTTACCAAATCTATCGGTTACGCTTTGGCATTGAAACCAGTTACCGTCAACTCCATGAGGCGCGTATCAAGACCACTACACGTAATCCTCAACTGCGTTTATTGTTCATCGGCATTGCTTTGTTGTTACGCAATCTCTGGGTGTGGGTACATTGGCATTACTTGGCCAGCCCGCGACGTGGTGGGCGTAAACTGAATCTTTTTAAATTGCGATTCAAAACCTTGTTGATGTGGCTGACTCACTTTGCCGAAAATACCTTCGGCATTGATGATGCCGTGTTAGCTGAACGATCGCCTCAGTAATGTGCAAACTTGGAACTACTGACTCTTGCAGGTGGTGACTGAACGCATTCCCAAGCGCTTTGAATTGGATCCCGTCGATGAGGTGCAAGTGCTCACGCCCATGAACCGGGGTGGTCTCGGCGCCCGCGCGTTAAATACCGTACTCCAACAACGCCTCAACCCCGATGCTGAGCCCAAAATCACTCGATTCGGCTGGACCTACAGCCCAGGGGACAAGGTAATTCAGCGGGTCAACAACTACGATAAAGAGGTTTTCAACGGTGATATTGGCCGGGTGAAACGCATCGAC
>JAAEPA010000164.1 GCA_024222475.1 Gammaproteobacteria bacterium
GATCTGTTCTGGACATGGGTCTTCAAGGCGGATTTGTATGTGCTGTTTCGCATCGATAAATCGCGCGGTTCTCAGGTCCTCATCGAGATGTTGGGACGGGAGTTCGAGGGCACCATCGGCTGCGACTACTTCTCGGCCTATCGCAAGTACATGAAGGACTTCAATGTGTTGGTGCAGTTTTGCATCGCTCATCTGATTCGCGATATCAAGTTCCTGACCACGCTGCCCGATGAGCAGACCCGGGCCTATGGCAAAAAACTGCTTCGGGCCGTCAAGCACATGTTCAAGTGCATTCATGAGGCTGAACAAATCTCACCGACTGAGTTTCAATTGGCGATGGAACAAGCCAAAGCCAATATCCTGCGCATCGCCATCAATGACGTTCCAAGCCGCATCAACGAGAATGGAAAGGAGGAACTGAACGAAGCCCAAAATATGGCGAACCGCTTTCGCCGCCATGGCGAGGCCTACTTCCGTTTCATTACCACCCCAGGCATGGATCCGACCAAC
>JAAEPA010000165.1 GCA_024222475.1 Gammaproteobacteria bacterium
ATGGCTCAAAAGGTCTTCCCTGGGGCCATCGTGCACCATTTCAGTATCTTTGATACCTCTCGACTTTGGGAAAAAGGGCGTTTATGCTTCTTATACACCGTTTATGCTTCTTATACACCCTCGGAACTGATTGCCCAGGCGGTCATCGCGATGGAATTCGGCGGCAGCAGCGAAGACATCGCGCGTACCGTATTTGCCCATCCGACGTTATCCGAGGCATTGCACGAAGCGGCCATAGATGTGGATGGCCGCGCTATTCACATCGCGAAGACAAGGCGCTCCTGAGCTGTCCGCCAACCCGGTTGCCGAGGCCGGTGACGTCTATTTTTTCTTCGAATCCTTCGGTGCGAAGGTCCTCTGGGTATTGGCTGGTGGCGGAAAACTCGCCGCCGACACATCGGAACAGTAGATGTAGGGAGATGTCCCCGCGGTGCTGACATAGGACACCAGGCATTCCTTCAGGTTGGCCTGATCAACAATCTTGCGCACGATGAGATCGCCCTGTTTCAGGTAACTGGTCTGTGTCATGCCGCCTGTTCTGGGACCACTCGGACTGTCATAACACTTGAGTGTCGGCGATGTGCCTTCCGTATCAACAAAGCCAACCAGACAGGATTTATTGTTGTTTGCATCCTGGATCTTGTAGATATCCAGATCCCCTTCTTTCAGGTGTCCGCTGCGTTTGATGGAGTCCTTGGCATGTCCCCGGCTGTTATAGCAGTCCAGGGCCGGTGATGTTCCCGCGGTGCTGACATAGGCCACCAGGCAGGATACATTGTTCACGCTGTCCTTCAGCTTCCTGACGACCAGTTTGCCTTCCTTGAAATGTCCCACCTGGCTGATCTCTGAACGGAAGCCGGATCGGGCCTCATAACAGGTCATCACGGGGCTCGTGCCGGCAGTGCTGATGTAGAAAGTCAGGCAGGTTTTGTTGCTTTCCAGGTCGGAGACAGTGCGGACGATCAGATCGCTCTCGCGCAGCGTCCCGGTTTGCACCAGCAACGTGGAATGATAGTCTTCTGCCAGACCGACCAGTGGCAGACCCAGCAGCAGGGAAACCAGTATCTTTTTCATCTTGCCCCCTCATCCGGCACATGGATTATTATGCAAGATAGTTGCAAATAATCTAATATAAATATAGATGTTACTGTATTCTATATTGAAATGTGTCATCTTTGACCAAGATCAATATATGATGATTTAACACGCAGTTACAATCTTTTAAATACTGACAATCAAAAATGGAGGCAAGAGTCCGGTGAAGCAAAAAACAATTCTGGTTGCCGCTGCGATAGCAGGCATCCTCGGTGGGAGCCTGGCCATGGTCAATGTTGCCCAGGCATTTGATATGGGAAATATGATGAATCCGGGGAAGTGGTTCGGGGATAATGACAACGACCGTTACTACAGACGCTACGGTGGTGGCTATGGTCCCTACGGTGGTGGCTATGGTCCCTACGGTGGTGGCTATGGTCCCTACGGTGGCGGCTATGGTCCCTACGGTGGCGGCTATGGTCCCTGGGGCGGCGGCTATGGTCCCTGGGGCGGCGGCTATGGCGGCTATGGCGGTCAACCCAGCACCATCGTCGTAAATCCACAGCCCTCTGGCAGTGCCGGGACAGCTCCCCGGGCACCCCGGTAAAGGCTGCCGCGGCTGTACTTCGGAACAATCGCACAGCCTGGTTAAACACCGTACCAGCAGCAGGTGCTTCAGGCGAAGGTCACTGTACCTGCGCATGCCGGTGCCCGGGCATCTGTGCGTCAATGCACATAAGCGTCCCCGGTTGCCGGGGTCGGCGCCGGAGTATAGGAAACATAAACGCCCTTTTCCCAAAGTCGAGGGGTATCAAAGACAGTGAAATGGTCCTCGATGGTGCCATGGGACACCTTTTGAGCCATGTAGTCTCGGCAAATTTCACTTTCTACCGAGGTTTTTCCCAGGAGGAATACGGATTTCAGAGTAGCAAACAAATTGAGGCCTTGCCGCGACCGCGATGGTCGCCGTTTCTTGAATTGTGGAGGGGTTGTACTGAAAATCAGTCGAGCAGATTGCTTTGCGGTGGCGCCCGACTTTGCGGCAAAGGGCAGATCGGGGCTAGTTTTCGCATCATCGCTCTTCGTACAATGCGTCCCACAGTCGCCAAATAGATACCAAAGTGTCCCGCTATTTCCCGATAGACGTAGGCACCGGTGTTAAACATCGCAACCGATCTCGCACCACTTCCATCAAATCTCTATAAATCAATCTCTAACTCTTTGTTATTGCAAAGAATAAATTTTCCGCATAGATAATAATCCATTATCTTGCGTGCCACTACTACCTCCGTTTCCAGCCACTACAGCAACGGTAATTCTAGGCTCCACGGCAGGGGCGAATGCGAGGAATAGGGCATGATCTCCAGCTTTTATTATTGCGTTCCATATCAATCTATCCATAGACCATCACACCGGCTGGTTCTCCCGCTCCCAGCCTTCAAGCAGTACCCGCCTGAACGCCTCGGTTCGTGTGCATCCCCAATGCTTGGCCAGAAAGCCCAGCTTGAGGCCGTCTTCCAGTGGCAGAGTGACCTCAATCCTCTTGAGTTCACCGATCTGCACCTTCCTGCGGTAACGGGCCTGGCGCTGCGCGTTGGTCATTGAGGGGCCATTGCTCATGGGGGTCTTCTTGATGTGGGTGTTACCGGATAACGGATGGGTATTGTAGGCGGGTCCGTTACCCGGTAACAATTAAGAAATAGGTTCGCCACTACGGTGTCAAAAAGGAATACCAATCGGAATGCTGAGAGATATATGGCTAAGATGAAGGTATCTATGTTGTTGTTATTAAAGATGTAAAAGCTAGTGGAACATCAGACTGGGTGTCAGTGGGTCGGAGTCTCGATCCCGTCACACATCTCAAATGAAATCAATGAGATAGACGGTATTTGTGATTAGTGAACTTATGCCTGTGCTATCCAGGTGCTACCCCGGAGCGCATTTCACGCCCTGTGAATAGCCCCACCGTTATACTAAACTGATCTATACTTTCTATGTTGTTTTAGCATAACAAGGTAAGGCATGGCGCTATCGAATTCAGAACGTCAGAAAAAGTATCAACAAAAGATTCACCGTGGCGAGTTGTGTCGGCTCCAAGTGATTATTGACGCTCAGACGGAGGTTCGATTCAACGCGATGTGTAAGGCTTTGGGGCTACCCACTTAAGCCGCGACATTCTTGCCATGAACTAGGTAACAATATTATCCTGTGAATGGACAGGTACTCATTTTGCTAACCACGTATTTTTACTACTAGGGCGTATAGTTATGCAGAA
>JAAEPA010000166.1 GCA_024222475.1 Gammaproteobacteria bacterium
GTAAGGCTAAGGAAGAACAGGCCCGGCGTAAGGCTAAGGAAGAACAGGCTCGGCGTAAGGCTGAGGAAGAACAGGCTCGGCGTAAGGCTGAGGAAGAACAGGCCCGGCGTAAGGCTGAGGAAGAACAGGCCCGGCGTAAGGCTGAGGAAGAACAGGCCCGGCGTAAGGTTGAGGAAGAACAGGCTCGGCGTAAGGCTGAGGAAGAACAGGCCCGGCGTCAGGCCGAACAGGCGATCCGGCGTCAGGCCGAACAGGAGGTTCGGCGTCAGGCTGAACAGGAGGTTCGGCTGCAGGCCGAACAGGCGATCCGGCTTCAGGCTGAAGAGCAGGCGCGTCAGAAGGTAGAAAAGAAACCCGTTAAGCCGAAGCCTGCTGAGGGAAAACAAGACGCTCAAAAGCGGCGCTATGGCCGCCAGCAGCTCCACGTGGTCAACGCCAAGCGGGGGCGGCGTAAATCTAAGCAAAGACGAGGTGCAGGTAGAGCGGAGCTGAACGTAAAACATGGTTTCGAAAGACCCACAGCACCCGTCGTTCGAGAGGTTTTGATCCCGGACAATATATCGGTAGGCGATCTGGCACAGAAAATGGCGGTAAAGGCGGTTGAGGTCATCAAGGTGATGATGGGTATGGGTGTTATGGCCACAATCAATCAGGTGCTTGATCAGGAAACGGCCATGCTGGTAGTGGAGGAAATGGGCCATGTCGCTAAGCCGCTGCAAGATAAAGGCGTCGAAACCGATCTAGTAGCCCATGCTGCCGAGCCGATGGAGGGAGCCTCACGGCCACCGGTGGTGACTATTATGGGGCATGTGGATCATGGCAAGACATCGTTGCTGGACTATATTCGCAAGACCAAGGTCGCTGATGGCGAAGCAGGGGGTATCACCCAGCATGTCGGTGCTTACCATGTGGAGACTGGCAAAGGTGTAGTGACCTTTCTGGACACGCCGGGCCACGCCGCGTTCACCGCCATGCGTGCCCGTGGTGCTCAAGTTACCGATATCGTCGTATTGATCGTGGCAGCTGATGATGGTGTCATGCCGCAGACGGTGGAGGCTATCCAGCATGCCAAGGCTGCTGGGGTCCCACTACTCGTTGCTGTGAATAAAATCGACAAGGAACAGGCCGATGTGGATCGTGTTAAAAACGAGCTCTCCGGACATGGGGTTATGCCGGATGAATGGGGTGGAGATACCCTGTTTGTCAATGTCTCGGCCAAGACCGGAGAAGGGGTTGATGATCTTCTAGACGCTTTGCTGCTACAGGCCGAGGTGTTGGAACTCAAGGCGCGCGAGGAAGGCGTTGCCAGCGGTATCGTGATTGAGTCGAGCCTGGACAAGGGACGAGGCCCTGTGGCAACGATATTGGTGCAACAGGGGCAGTTGCATAAGGGAGATTTGCTTCTAACTGGTCCGGAGTTCGGCCGTGTGCGCGCCCTGTTCGATGAGCATGGCGCGCCGGTAAAGTCGGCTGGGCCTTCAATGCCGGTTGTTGTGCTGGGGTTGTCAGGGACTCCGGATGCCGGTGCTGAAGCCATTGTGGTTACTGATGAGCGACGGGCCCGAGAAGTCGCCGCCCATCGTCAAGCAAAGATGCGCGATACTCGATTTGCCACCCAGCAAGCCGGTAGGCTCGAAAACGTTTTTGATCGTATGCATGAGGGCGACAGTGAACAGGTCAACCTGCTCATCAAAGCCGATGTGCAGGGCAGCGCAGAGGCCTTGCAAGATGCCTTGAATAAACTTTCCACTGACGAAGTCAAGGTCAAGATTGTTGCCGCGGGCGTTGGCGGTATCAATGAATCAGACGTCAATCTAGCCGAGGCTTCCAGCGCCACGATCATCGGTTTTAACGTACGTGCCGATGGGGCTGCGAGACGTGCAGTTGACGAGCGCGAGGTCGAACTGCGTTATTACAGTGTCATCTATGAGGCCATTGACGATGTGAGAAATGCCATGATCGGCCTGTTGTCACCGGAATTACGCGAAGAGATCGTCGGTCTTGCGGAGGTCAAGGATGTATTTAAGTCCTCAAGATTCGGGGCTGTGGCAGGCTGTCAAGTTATCGAAGGCGTGGTTCGACGGGGTAATCCCGTTAGAGTTCTACGAGATAACGTGGTGGTTTACGAAGGGGAATTGGAATCTCTGCGACGATATAAAGATGATGTTGATGAGGTGCGTGCCGGTACCGAATGTGGAATAGCAGTTAAAAATTACAATGACGTCAAGCCGAGAGACCATATCGAGGTATTTGAGCGTATTGAGGTGCAACGTACCCTGTAGAGTAGCGAGATGCCTAGAGAATTTCAAAGAGTCTTGCGGGTGGGCGAACAGGTTCGCCGGGAACTTGCCGTTTTGCTGCGTGATGAAGTGAAAGATCCACGCATAGGCATGGTAACGATTAGCGATGTCGAGGTGTCTAGGGATTTCGCCCGCGCCCGTGTTTACTTCACTATATATGGAGACCAGGGGATTGTATCGGCCTGCCAACAAGGGCTGGATAGCGCCGCCGGTTTTTTACGTGGTGAACTGGGTAGGCGAATGAAGATTCGCACCGTGCCGCAGCTACGTTTTATATACGATAATACGCAGCAACAGGGGGACAAGATTGCTGAGCTTATCGAGCGAGGCTTGGCTGGGAATTGTACCCATGACGAATGAGGTTTCAGGACCCATAGCACGCCGTCTTCGCCGCTTAGCCGCGTTAGGACACGAAAACCATAGAAAAAACTATGCTTTACGTATTCTGCCCTGCTCTGCAACAAACTCGACGCACGCTGCGCACCCGAAAACCCGTCCGTCATGGGTATAGTGATCATGCCATGTCGATCTTTTCACCTTGACCAGTGCCCGGTTATGCGAGCATTTCTGAGTTCTCGGTCCACGCTAAATCCATTTACATAGAACTATGTCTCGGAGAAATAAACAATTTCGAGATGTCCATGGTATTTTATTGTTCGACAAACCCAAAGGGCCCTCATCGAATCAGGCACTGCAGAAGGTTAAACGTCTGTATCATGCGAGAAAGGCCGGACACACCGGTAGTTTGGATCCGCTGGCCGATGGTTTACTGATTATTTGCTTTGGAGCGGCTACCAAGGTGACATCGTTCCTCTTGGAGTCGGACAAACGATACATAACTGTTTGTAAGCTCGGCATTGATACCGCCACTGCTGATAGCGAAGGCGAGATCATAAGGAAAAGGCCGGTAGGAAGATTGTCCGATCATAGGATCGACAGCGCACTGAATCGTTTCCGGGGTGAAATAGAACAAATTCCACCCATGTATTCTGCATTGAAATATAAAGGTAAACGTCTCTATCAATTGGCGCGTGATGGTGTGGAAGTGGAGCGCGAGCCGCGCCGGGCCTATATAAAGCAACTGCAACTCATAGATAAGACCAATGATACTTTGACCTTGGAGATAGCCTGCTCAAAAGGAACGTATGTCAGGACCTTGGTCGAGGACATCGGAGAAGCCCTCGGTTGCGGTGCGCATGTTAGTGCGTTAAGACGCACTGGGACGGGGCCTTACCAAGACCCAAGTATGGTCACTATGCAAAGGCTGATTGATGTCGCAGAGCAGGGGCATGAGGCGATGGAACAATTGCTGAAACCGGTAGATTCGGCATTGTATGGGCAACCCGCTGTGCAGCTTACCGGCGATATGACTTTTTACATCAAATCGGGGCAGGCGGTATTGGTGCCTTCGGCCCCCGTGATGGGATATGTACGATTGTATGATGAGCATGAAGCCTTTGTCGGGGTGGGGGCCATTTTGGATGATGGTCGAGTCGCCCCCAAAAGACTGATTTTTCCATAAGGAATGCGAATTAAATAACTTCCCTAACTGGCGTAGCATGATCGTTCGTATTCAAGGCGCGACAACAGGTGCATAGTCTAGCTATGTAACTGTTGCCGCAACACCGAATACGAGCGATAAGGCAAGTTAGATAGGGAAGTTATTTCAGTAGCATTCCTAAGGAGCGCTTGTTCGTTCTCATCGGCATGATAATATTGACTGCCTTTGCGAATACATCATAGAAGTACAATTCATCGAGTGGTTTTTAGCGCCTAAAGCCTTGGGTAGTGCCTGCCAGGGAGCGCCGTAAATGCCTCTAGGGGCCTATCCGAGAATAGAAGCCGTGGCGAGGGGAAGCCATTTTGAGGCCATTTATGTGATCATTTTAGGCGAATAGTCGGCCCTATTTAACGAAAATGATCAAGAAAATGGGCCAAAAGGGCTTTTCCGCAGTAGGTTCTCTATTTCCGGACATGCTCCTAGGTAGGCTGGTCGGCGCAACGGGTTACAATCGCATCATAGAGTTAGGAGTAATTATGTCCTTATCCGCAACAGAGAAAGGCCAGATCGTTGAGCAGTATCGGCGATCGGTTGATGATACTGGGTCCCCCGAGGTTCAGGTAGCCTTATTATCAGCACGTATTAATACTTTGACAACGCATTTTTCAGAGCATAAGCACGATCATCATTCACGCCATGGTCTGCTAAAGATGGTCAATACCCGACGAAAGTTGCTCGACTATCTGAAGCGGAATGATCAAGGCCGATATCAGCAGCTTATCAAATCACTCGGATTGCGCCGCTAGCCAACAAGCGTATGTTCGTAGATTTAACCCTGGCCCGGATATTTCATGAATTTGCGCGATGATCGCGTAGAGAATTGTTTTCACAAGGGATTATGCGAAGGAGCGGCGTATCCACGATTACGGTTGATTGAGTAAAAATCTTGTGAAAACAAGGATCAAGAGATGGCGTGTGAAATTTATAATATATACGGTCTGGTATGTTTTGAATTGCAAGTAACTGTTCAATAAGGGGATATGGATCAGTACTTGACTAAAA
>JAAEPA010000167.1 GCA_024222475.1 Gammaproteobacteria bacterium
CGTGACGGTGTTACCGTATGCAACACCAGGTTGGGTTACGGGCGCCTTCACCAAACGTGGAATTTCTCTGTCAGACTTCGCCTCCTATTCCAGGGGTTTGCTTGGACATCTTCGGCAAACCGAAAACACCGCTCTCTATTCCAGCAGTTTGCGAACATCGAGTTTGTCCGTCTTGGTGCGCCGGTATCGACGGTTCACTTCAATGCTCGCCGAGTCTATCACCCGGTTGTCGATTCCCATTTCTTCCATCCGCCGCTGCGGCCAAAATCCTTCCTGCCCCGCTTCGTAGCAACTCACTACCGGCATCGCGGCGGCCAGCTTCAACCGCTGCTTCGCCTTCTTTATCGCCTCGCCTAATTCCATATAGTTCGAGCCTTCGATCGTCTTCGCATGGATCCTGATGTGACCATTGGGCTTGACGCTCCCGTCGCTAAACATCAGCTTCCATTTCGCCTCCCCCATCTCGATTGCCATGTACAAGACCCCACCGTTTAGGGTATCTTTCCCTCCCAGGGTCGCTTGGGTTTGATTCGTCATCTGCTGTCCTCCGCTTTTGGGTTAAAAGTGTGGAGGATAACCCAAGTGACCCTGCATAGTTTCTACAGACTCAAGGGAGAAGGAGCCATGAAGGGAGGTTCGGGGTTTGGTTTAATATGCAAATAACTCTTGTAAAGATTCACAGAGTTCTGGTTGAGTATCTTTATCTATAGAGCCTAATTTTTTCACTAACCTGGACTTATCTACCGCTCTGATTTGATCTAGAAGAATCAGCCCATTTTTTCCTTTAAAATGGCATGGAATCCTGCATGGAAATTCAAAACCCTTGGTTGTCATGGGTGCAACCAATACCGTTGACAAGGCCGCCATCTCATTTGGCGAAATTATGATACAAGGCCTTGTTTTGCTGATTTCCCTGCCCTTCGTTGGATTAAGACTTACCAACCATATTTGAAAACGAGCAATTTGCGCCACTACCATTCCAAACTATCGTCTGTTGTTAAGGTGGCATCCAACCACTCATTGTCGTTTTTTCCTGGATTTTTTGTTGCCAATGTTTTTTCAATGGCCTCTTTCCATCCATCCCTTGGATTTTTACTGGGGATAACCAGGAGACCTTCATTTACCACCCGTAGATCAAGCTCTTTTCCTTCAAGCTGAGCTTGTCGGATGAGTGGTTTTGGTATCCTGATACCTTGAGAATTACCGATTTTAACTAAGTGCGCCATATCTGATCCCGTTGAATAAAATACAACGGGCGTAATTATAAAGTAATTACGCTTAAGTTAGCAATTGATGCAATCAGCCATGTGGTCTTATGGGTAGGATTAGCACAGCGTAACCCGACGCAAAGCTAAAGGGTTGCTAACGTAGAAAATCGAATAAGGAGAGACCTTGAACCTTGACATAAGACTGTTGAGCGGCCTCCAGGCCCACCAGTTGCAATTGCAGCCGGCTTATCGCCTCGGCATAGTCTAAATCTTCCACACTCGACAGGGTCTGCTTCAAGGATAAGACCGTGCCTTCATTGATATCGGTTTGGCTGTCCAGCGCATGCAGACGCGCGCCTACGGTTGCCCTAATGTTGAACACCTTTTCCACCGATTGGCCGAGGTCTATCAGAAAGCTATTGATGCTATTGTTAAGTCTCGCCCCACTGTTAGCTCCCGTAGACGGCGTCTCAAGCGCGGTGATCAGGTTTTGCAGGGTACTGAACATATCCTGCGAAGTGCTGGTGGAGAGGGTAAAGCTGTCTCCCGCCGCCGGCGTTCCGCTAATATTGGTTTGCACACCGGCGAAACTTATCGCTTCACCGCTCACGTAGTTCGCATTACTGGCCAGCAGCGTCCCGCCACTGTCACGCACTTCATAGCTGTCAGGGGCAAGAAAGGCGATGGTATAGGTATCGGCTACCCACAGCGAAGGGTCGGTGACCGAACCGGGGTCGATGACCCCGGAACCGGTATTGGCGGGATTGTCCTGGGTGGTGAAGGTTCCGTTACCGTTGGGGATATCCATGAACAGCTCGAATCCCGAATCGGCAATCGCGATCTGCCGGGTATCACTGACCTGTAGCAGCCGCTGGCCCTGATCACCGGAATAATTGAACCCGCCGGCACCATCCGCGGCAAACGGCTGGGTCTGAGATTGATATCCGGCGAACACATATTCACCATTGGCATAACGTGCATTGGCGTAATCGACGAGCTCATCCAGGCGTTGATGAAGTTCCGTGGCGATGAATCCACGATCCTCATCCGTTAGACTGCCGTTATTGCCCTGAATCGCCAGTTCACGCACCCGTAACAGCACATCACCCACTTGCTGCAATTGGGTCTCTTCGAACTCGAGTCGACCCTCGGCCAACACGATATTTTTTTGATATTGCTCAATCGACCCGATCGCGGTATTCAACTCGACGGTCTGAACCGCGCCGGTGGGATCGTCACTGGGATTCAGAATGCGTTTGCCGGTGGCCAGTTGCAGAGATGATTCTGAAACCCTGGATTGCTGCTCCAGGATGGAACCCACCCCCTGGCGAAAGATCTGAGAAGTCGATATACGTAACATAGCATTCAACCCCTCACCGCATTGATCAAAGTATTGAACATATCGTCTGCGGCCGCAATCACTTGGGCCGCGGCCTGATAGGCCTGCTGGAATCGCAACAAATTAGCCGCTTCTTCATCCAGATTGACACCCGAGATCGATTCACGGGTGGCCTGGGCCTGTTCGAGTAGTTTCTGCTGGGCGCTTGCATTGATTTCTGCCTGACCGGTTCGGGTTCCCACATCGGCGATGATCGCGCTGTAGGCATCATCAAAACTCGCCGTACCCCCGGCCAGGCTCAGGGACTTCTGCAAACCAGCAAGCTGCAGGGCATTGCTGTTATCGCCGACCCCACCAGTATTACTCACCACGGTGAAGGTATCGCCAGCCTGCGGAGTACCGCCGATTTGCACACGGAAACCGTTGATATCGATATCCGCGCCGCTGGTGTAGGGCTGGCTGGGTCCACCATTGACCCTATAGTTGCTTGGGTCATCAAATACGATGTTCACCGTATTCAAAAGACTGGGGTCAGAGAGATCGAGTACTTGGGCCGGTGATATCTGGCCATCGCCGGCATTGGCGCTTGCCGACTCGGTGTAGTGAGCCGCCGCGGCGGCAATCTCGTGCCCCTCGCTAAGGGCCAACTGGATCTGCTCTGCACCATAGCGACTGGGTTGAATGAAATACCGATCTCCAGCTACCGCAGAAGAATCCGTCACGATGCTCAGCCCATTGACGATATAGGGGTCACCGACGGTACCGCTGCCGGATTCAAAGGCTACGGTTTGGCCATCGCTGATACGCTGCAAGTTCCAGACACTGCCATCGAAGTCCAGTTGATATTCATCGGTGGTCAGCTGTCCAACATCATCGAATGCTACGGTCACCGGACCTGGTCCCGCATTCGCTGAGTCCGCGGTGACAGCGGCTTGAGGAAGGACAAAAAATTCACGGTCAACCACCCCACCCAGATCCATGCCCTGCCGATGCTGCGCGTTGAACACGCTTGCCAGTCCTATACCCACGTTACCAAGGGCATTCTGGGAGGGATCGAGCACTTTGTTTCTAAAATCAAACAATCCACCCAGCTCGCCGCCTGAGATTTGATCGGTGATTCGGACCGTCGATCCCGGGATCGTAACCCCGATATCAAGACGCTCGGGATCGGCACCCAGGGGGGTGGCCGTCAAGGTCGTGGTTTGATTGCCAAGCACCAGGTTTTGTCCGGTGCCTAGGAACACATTGAGGGAGCCATCATCCTGATCGATGGTGGTCACGGATACCCGCTGGGCGAGTTGCTCGATCAGCAGATCGCGCTGATCCAATAAATCATTCGGTGACTGGCCGCCGGATTGCCCCAGGGCGTTTACGATGTTTTCGTTGAGCTCCGCGATATTGGTCGCCAGCCCGTTGATCTCCGCTACCGTGCCCCGGATCTGCGCATTGGCACGCCCTCGAACGTCTTCAAGGCTCTGGTGAAGCTGATGGAAACGGGCAGCCAGGGTCTCGCCCTCGGTAAGCATCACCTGGCGGGCCGCAGCGGATGTGGGATCATCCGCCACTTGCTGAGCACTATTGAAAAAACTCTGTAAACCCACAGACAGGCTGGTGGCGGAATCACCCAACAGGTTATCTATCTGGGCCGACAGATCAAACAGGGTTTGCTGCTGGGTAAAGGACGACTGACCGGTACGCACTTGCTCTACCACGAATCTGTCGTAGTTGCGATTTATCGAACTGACCTCTACCCCGGTACCAAGAAAACCAAGACCTGCATTATCCGGCTGCCGGGCGCTGAAATCCACGCTCTGGCGACTGAAGCCCGCTGTGTTGACGTTGGCAATATTGTGCCCGGTAGTATTCAGGGCCCGTTGAAAGGCCTGCAGGGCTGAGGTTCCGATTCCAAAGATGTCGGTCATCGCTAATTGTCCATATAACGCTGGTACATCCGTAGCCAATACTTATTCCGGGTAACGGCTCACTCTAGGAATGCTTGAGCTGAGCCACCGTCTGTTGAAAGGAAGGCATGGATAGAATCGAACGAATCTTGGAGGCATAGTTAGGATCTGTTGCATAACCGGCTTCCTGTAGACCCTGGAGAAAGGCCTCGGGGTTTTGGCCCTGCTCAAGAACCGAGCCATAGCGTGGGTTCTGTTGCAGAAACCTCACATAATCAACAAAGCTCGCCTCGACAGACCCATAGGCACGAAAGGCCGCCCGCCCCTGTACTGCGATGCCGTCTTGGTATTCCAGGGTACGCATTCCCATCCATGGGCCTTGCCAACGCCGATCCGCCTTGATGCCGAATAGATTATGACTGCTCTCACCCTTGGCATCATGCACCATATGCTGCCCCCAGCCGGTCTCCAATGCGGCCTGAGCAATGAGTACCTCCGGGGCCACACCCAGCGACCTACCGGCCTTTTCGGCAGCTGGCCAGAGCCGCTGAACGAACTGATCCTGAGACAGTTTCTGCCCATCCGGAGCGGTTGTATTATTCTGGTCGGTGGCCTCGAGTCGCTCAGATGCCACGACAGTAGTCGAGTAGGGCCAATTCAACGGTTTTGGTGTTGACGCCTCTTCAGGTACTCCCCCCAGTTGCCGGTAGAGCACCTTGGCCAAACCGATCCCCTGCCCTCGACCTAGATCTACGGAGAGCTGCTGGTCTAACATCTGCTGATAGAACTTGACCTGGTCGCTGTCGAACAATCCCTCTCCCGTGGTGGTCTGGCGCATGGACTTCAACATCGCCTGGATGAACAAGCCCTCGAACTGGCGGGTTGTCTCCTTCAAGGCTTGGGGATCATTGCTGTGCGCCTGTTGGCGCAACTTTGCCAAGCCCTGGAAGTCGGTGTAGATATTGGCCGTGCCGAGATCGTTCATATCAGCCAGGTCTTAAATCACTATCAACTTGGCATGCAAGGCGCCGGCCTGTTTCAGGGCTTCGAGTATGGCTACCAGATCCCCTGGGGCCGCACCCACTTGATTAACCGCCCGCACGATCTCATCCAGAGTCACCCCCGGATCGAACAGAAACATTCGATTGTCCTCCTCCGTGATCGCCAAATCGCTTTCCGGTACGACTGTGGTAACCCCTTCGGAAAGCGGCTGCGGCTGACTCACTTTTGGACGCTCGCTGATGGTTACGATCAGATTGCCATGCGAAACGGCCGCGGGTTTGACGCGCACCTGAGAACCTATCACTACCGTTCCGGTACGGGAATTCACGATCACTCGGGCCGGGGCCTCCCCCGGTTCAAGCATCAGGTTTTCCAGCACGGCGATAAATTCGACGCGTTGAGCGGCGTCTTCAGGGGCATTCACTTGAATTGATGTGGCATCCAGCGGTTTGGCCGCGCCTGAGCCTAGTGTGCGATTTATGGTTCGCGCCAGCCGTGCCGCCGTGGTAAAGTCTGCTGTGTGTAGATTGAGCGTCAGGCTTTTTCCATGGGCAAAGGGATTGGGTACGGTACGCTCCACAATGCCTCCGTTTGGAATGCGACCTGCACTGGGGACGTTAACGGTAATTCGTGAACCGTCCGCGCCTTGAGCGCCGAAACCCGAAGAGATGAGATTGCCTTGGGCAATGACATACACCTGCCCATCGGCGCCTTTGAGCGGTGTCATCAATAAGGTCCCTCCCCGCAGGCTCTTGGCATTACCTATGGATGAAACGGTGATGTCAATGGTCTGTCCGGTCTTGGCAAAGGGGGGAAGTTCGGCATGTACGATCACCGCCGCGACGTTTTTGAGTTGAGGATTGACATCGGGTGGTACTACCACCCCCAACTGAGACAGCATGTTCTTGAGACTTTGGGTAGTAAATGGGGTCTGGCTGGTCTGATCTCCCGTACCATCAAGTCCGACCACAAGCCCATAACCGATGAGTTGGTTACTGCGCACCCCCGCCACCGAGGCCAGGTCCTTGATGCGTTCAGCATGGGTCAACCCCCCCAGTAACGCCAGGAAGATGATAGTGATAAAAGCGAGAAAACGACGATGCACTGAATGATTCCGTCCCATGATTTATTCTTTCCCTGTCAAATCCGCAAAGCCTGACACAAAGCTCATTACAAGGGCCACAAAATGCTGGTGAAGAATTCCGCTAACCATCCCTTTCGATTGGAACGGGCCAGGCTTCCGGCGCCACCATAGGCAATAAGGGTATTTCCAATCTGAGTAGACAGCACGGTGTTATCCGGGCGTATGTCCACCGGGCGCACGATGCCCTTCAGGCGGATATACTCATCACCTTGATTGATGGATATCCATTTTTCTCCTTGCACCAGGAGATTGCCGTTAGCTAGCACCCGGACCACACTGACGGTAATATTTCCATCCAGCTTATTGCTTTGAGCACTGTCCCCTGTGCCATCGAACTTATGCTCTGATGTCAATGTGTTTTGCAGAATCGAACGCCCGTTCAGGCTGACGTTACCCCCAAATAGGGTTGGATTGGGGATAGTGACATCCGTATCACGGCTGGTAGAGGTCGTCGCTGACTTCTTTGCATCGGTTTCCTCCACCAACAGCACCGTTAATATATCGCCTACCCGCTTGGCCCGAATGTCTTCGAACAAGGCGATATCATGCCCTGACTGATAGATTGATCCGTTAGAATGCTCACTCGGAAGTGGATCAGAGGGCAAGGCTGGCGCGTACTCCGGCTCGCCGCGTTCAGGCGGAATTATGGCGCAGCCTACCAGCAAGCCCAGCAATATGATTGCCGAAACGAGTTTGATGGCCGCGGCCGAAATAGTTCTATGCATGACCCGACTACAGATTATTATTGACGAACTGCAGCATCTGATCCGCCGTGGAAATCGCCTTGGAATTCATTTCATAGGCCCGCTGAGTTTCTATCATGTTTACCAGCTCTTCCACGGTATTTACATTCGAGGTTTCCAACGACCCTTGTATTAACTGCCCTATGCCATTGAGTCCGGGGGTGCCCGTTTGGGGCGCCCCACTGGCTGCGGTTTCAAGAAACAGGTTTTGACCAATGGCCTGTAGTCCTGGCGGATTGATAAAATCAGACAATTGAATATTACCAATCTGAGTAGGTGCGCTGTTTCCCTGAGCCAATGCCGTGACGATGCCGTCCTCACCTATGGTCATGCTGAGGGTGTTTGCCGGGACGGTAATCCCTGGCTGCAATATATAGCCGTTAGAGGTCACCATCTGTCCGTTATTGTCGAGTTGAAAAGACCCATCCCGGGAATAGGCCAGGCTCCCATCCGGTAACAGTATTTGATAAAACCCCCGTCCCTCGATGGCGATATCAAGAGAATTATTGGTCTGTATCAGATTGCCTTGAGTGAATATCTTCTCTGTGGCTACGGTGCGCACACCGGTACCCAGAGATAGACCGGTGGGAAGCTGGGTATCCTGAGAGGACTGTGCTCCAGCCTGGCGTACGTTCTGATAGAGCAGATCTTCGAACACCGCGCGACCGCGCTTGAAACCCGTAGTATTTACATTGGCAAGATTGTTGGATATGACAGTCATGCGAGTCTGCTGCGCATCCAATCCTGTCTTGGCTACCCACATTGATCGGTTCATGTCGATTACTCCTTCTAGAACGCTATTCCGTTAGTAAATACTCTACCCGATCCGCATCAGCTGAGTGGTCGCCTCATCGTTTTCTTGAGCGGTTGACATCATCTTGATCTGAATCTCAAACTGACGCGCAAGCCGGATCATGTTAACCATCGATTCCACGCTGTTCACATTGCTGGACTCCAGGCTGCCCGCCTGCAAACCCACCCGTGCATCGGGCGGTGCAATCTGCGCATTACGCATGCGAATCAACCCGTCATCCCCTTTCTTTAGATCAGCAATATCCGGATTGACCAACTTGATACGATCCACCACGGCTAGTGTATTGGGGTTTTGTCCCAAAGGCTGAATACTCAAGGTGCCATCGGTACCAATTTCTATTTTTTCAAAAGGCGGGATGGCGACCGGTCCGGCATTGCCCATGACGGGGTGTCCCGCCCCGGTAGTAAGCAAGCCATTGACGTTGATTTTCAAGTCACCGGCACGGGTATAAGCCTCATTGCCGTCGGGGGCCTGCACCCCTATCCAACCATCGCCATTGATCGCCACATCCAGATCACGGCCCGTGGTAATCAGCGCCCCGGGATTGAAATCCACCTCCATGCTCTCCGTCAGCGCATAGACCCGGCTGGGATAAACGGGACCATACACGGGTAGACTCTGAAACGCCTGCAGATCCGCTCGGAAGCCCGTGGTATTGGCATTGGCTAGATTGTGCGTGTTTACCGTCTGGGCAAGCATGGTCTCCTTGGCACCAGACATCGCGATATATAGCAAACGATCCATAGTTCAGTTACCCGTAATCAGTTAACTTCCCTAACGTATATTGATCATGGTTTGAGTAATGGCATCGGCCGTGGTAATGACCTGAGCATTGGCCTGAAAGCTACGCTGCGCCATGATCAGGTTCACCAATTGTTCACTAATATCCACATTGGAGGTTTCAAGCCCACCCGTCTGAATGAGACCGATGTTACCGGATCCGGCCTCAGCCAGTTGCATGGTCCCCGATTGAAAGGATTCCGCCCAGGAATTATCCCCAAGTTGTACCAGTCCATTTGGATTCGTGAAATCACCCAGGGCTACTTTGCCCAAGGCCTGGAACTGACCATTGGTAAAACGCGCCGAAATCACACCAAATTCATCCACCTGGATATTACTGAGCTGCCCGGTAGTGAAACCGTCCTGAGCAAGACTGGTGATGTTGAAGCTACCACCAAACTGAGTGCTGTTAGCAAGGTCTGTCGTAATATTGATAGGATTGGCGCCGTTAGCTGGATTATATGCGTCATATACGATCGTCCCCCCCGTATTGAGTGAACCATCGGAATTAAATGTCACGGTAGAGGTATTGGCTCCCCCGGTGGTAACCAGGTTTCCATCGACATAATGACCCACATCCCACTGGTTTGCCCCCGTCTTGCGAAAATACAGTGAAGAGATATGACTGGTGCCCAGCGAATCATAGACCGTCACTGAGGAGGAATAGCTATACGAATTGGGGTCCAAGGGATCGATGGGACCGGCACCGAGATCGGTGGCATCGGCTTGCAGATTGATTATGGTATCGACTGATGATGTTGCCTGCGGGGCATTGGAGCCTATGGTCAACTGTAGATCGCTGGGCGTACCGAGATTAAAATTAACACCGGCGGGGTCAAGCGCGGGGTAGGTCTGCAGACGCTGCCCCTGGGAATTGACGATGAAACCATTTTTATCTATTTGGAAGGACCCCGCACGGCTAACAACGTTAGCCCCGTTTTCGCTTAGCAGAAAAAACCCTAGACCGTTGATGGCCATGTCCAAGCTGTTGCCGGTGAAATCAATAGTGCCCTGGGTAAACTCCTGAGTGACGGATTGAAGCCGCACCCCCCCGCCCACTGCCGTCTTACTGATCCCGGCAAATGAGGTCGCGAATACATCGGCAAACTCGGTGCGAGATGATTTAAATCCTGCAGTACTGGAGTTGGCGATGTTGTTTCCTGTCACCTTGAGATCTTGGGAGGCGGCATTGAGACCGCTCAACGCGATGCGAAAGGGCATGACTATTCTCCTTGTAAGTTCTTTCCATTTGCCGGCTTGTGTATCGCAGTTAGTAAGAATAAGAGCCTAGTCAGGCTATCCTTTTTACCTGCGAAAATTCCACATTGCCTAAACCCTCGATTTCAAGACTTAGCGGTTCCCCTGCACCGCCAAGGGTAACACTGGACACCCGCGCTGAAACCATCACATCCACCGCCCGGGAAACACCTGCCGCAGAGGCCTCTGCACGCAATTCATAGATTCCTGAGGGCTGCGGCTGTCCCTGTTCGTCGAGACCATCCCAAGCGAATTCCACTTGCCCTTCGGGCTGGGTTCCTAAGTCAAGCCTTTTGACCAGACGGCCACTGCTATCATATACCCCGACGCTGACATGCTGGGCGGCGATGGGTAATTGCACAACGCCGTTCATTGACCCTTCCTCGGTCAAGCCCCCGACGTTCGAGTCCAATAAGACTTCTCTGCCAATGAGACTGGCTGCTTGCAGGGCCTGGTTCGAACTCAGGGAACCCGCCAAGTCCGTAAAGGCCGCCTCTAGACCATCGATACCTGATACGGTACCAAACTGTGCCAGCTGTCCCAAGAACTCACCGCTTTCCATGGGCTTGAATGGATCCTGATTGCGCAGTTGAGTCACCATCAACTCGAGAAAGTCTTCTTGCAGGATTTTCCCTTCACCCTCGGATTCCGCTAGTTGAGAAAAGCCAAACTTTGCGAAGGGATTGATTTCACTAATCGATTCCATATCTAAGCTCCCTTATCTATCTACTGACCAATGCGCAGCGTGTTAAGCAGCAGCTGTTTCGAAGTATTAAGCACTTCCACATTACTTTGGTAACTACGGGATGCGGAGATCATATTGGCCATCTCCTCCACTACATTGACATTGGAGGTATAGATGTACCCCTCGGCATCGGCTAGGGGATGTTGTGGAACGTATTCCTTACGTACCGGCGCTTGGCTCTCAACGATTCCAGCGACCTTTACCCGAGCCGCTGCCTGATCTTGATTGGCATGATCCAGCACGGCGGCAAATACCGGTTGGCGCGCCTTGTAGGCCTGATCGGGACTATTACTGACCACATCCGCATTGGCAAGATTGCTTGCAATGGTGTTAAGTCGTACCGATTGCGCACTCAACGCCGAACCCGCAACGTCAAAAACCTTGAAGATATTCATGATTCCTTATTCCCCTCGTATGGCGTTACGTAATCCCTGAATCCGGCCGCCGAGAAAGGTTAAACTCGCCTGATACTGCAATGCATTCTCGGTAAACTCGGCCTGCTCCACCCGGGCATCAACGGTATTGCCATCAAGTGACGATTGTTCTGGAACACGATAGAGCAATTCGGAACCTGGAGAGGAATCCGAAGAGCCGATATGCTTATCATGGGTGGTCATTAGGGGAGAATGCTGCGTGCTTTGAACTTGATTCAAGGCCGCCTTGAAATCGATATCGCGGGCCTTGTAGTTTGGAGTATCGGCATTGGCCAGATTGGCGGCCAGAACTTCACTGCGCTGAGCCTTGAGCAACATTGCCCGCTCATGGGCACCAAACGCCTTATCAATGGATATCGCCATCTAACATCTCCGGTATAAACTAATACTGCAAGACTAGAAAGCAATGCTTATGCCAAAGATAAAGTATCTTTTATATCAAGTGCTTAAAGTTTTTTCAAGAAGAACAGGAAGCTTTCGCGGCAATCTTTCACCTCCCAGCGGCAAATCCTTGCCCACTGTACAAACTACCCTATAGGGTGTACCACCAGGCGTCGGTTATGCTCAGTAACACCCGCTGCCGTGGGCCGGCGTTCACTCGCTCTCGACTCCGACGCCATTGATATGGTTGAGCACGACCTCGGCCAGCTCATCCGCGCTAAATTTGGGGATAAACTGATTAGCCCCTACTTTTTTAACCATTGCATTGTTGAAAACACCGCTCAAAGACGAGTGCAATAAGACATATAGATTTTGCAACCGAGCGTCCTCACGGATCTCTGCGGTCAAGGTGTAACCATCCATCTCAGGCATCTCAATATCGGAGATTATCATCGCGATACGATCGCTTACCGAACCCTCATCAGACCAGTGATTTAGTATCCCAAGAGCCTCTCGACCGCTTTTAGCGATGGTGCACTCCACACCGACTTGTTCCAAGGTGCGCTCAATCTGTTTGCGAGCCACCGACGAGTCATCAACCACTAATACATGGCGTATACCGCTTGATAGATCTTGCTCGTGCTTAAGAATATCATCCGAGACGACCGACTGAATACCCATCACCTCTTCAAGCACTCTCTCGACATCTACTATCTCGACCATATCATCACCCACATGGGTGATTGCAGTCAGATAACTATTACCTTCCAAGCCCCTGGGCGGTCTCAGGATCTCCTCCCAATTTATATTTATTATTCGGTCCACCCCATTGACAATGAAGCCCTGCACTGATCGGTTGAACTCGGTCACGATCACCAAACCTTGCTCGGGGTTTTCCATGGGCTGACGCCCGAGTGCCATACCAAGATCGATCATCGAGGTGGCATTTCCCCGAATATTTGACATCCCCCGAACCGAGGCATGAATATTAGGTATCCAAACCAAAACCGGGCAGTTGATTACTTCACGCACCTTGAATACATTAATTCCAAACCGCTGGTCTGTATCTAAATGAAATAACAACAGTTCCATGCGGTTGTGCCCCACCAACTGGGTACGTTGCTTTACATCATCGAGCAAACCAACCATTTAAAGCTCCTTTTAGTGTCGATCCCGCAGATGACGGGAAGCTTCCTTCCTCCCCCTATATCGTCAGTCCATAGTTGGACTTAACCAGTATTTTAGAGCACCCACAATAGATCAATACATTCAAATCCCCTGGTTCCTCGGGAAGTGGGCATATAACTTGCTCGGCATGATGAATCCTCACCTTTAGGTAATAAGGGATGTGGACGAAATAACTTCCCTAACTAGCGCCGAATGATCGTTCGTATTCAAGGCACGATAACAGACGCATAGCTAGGCGCTTTCAAGGGTAACCGCAGTAAATTTCGAATCATTCACAAGCTCTCAGTGCTATTAACAGGAAAACTGATGTCCGACACTACTCTGCAACCACGACGCACAAGATATCGGTTGATCGAGCTGTTTCTGTCCTTACTGCTAATCACCTCCTCACAGGCATCTGATACCTTCCAGAGTAGGGAATCCATACGCTCGGCGGTACATAAGTTTATGCTCGGCCTAACGGAACGTGAGCATAACGCCACCGCTGAAATAAAGGTTGGTAGGTTGGATCCCAGACTACGGTTAGCACTTTGCGATCAACCGCTAGAGACCTTTCTTCCTGCTGGTGGAAGATCCCTCGGTAACACCACCGTGGGAATACGCTGTCACAGCAAAAAACCCTGGACGCTCTATGTACCCACTCAGATTTCCATATCTCGCGAGATACTCGTCAGTACCCGACCGCTGCAACGGGGAGAAACCGTTACTACCAAGGATATACAGTTAGAACGTCGCAACCTCGCAGCAATACGTGATAGCTATCTGATTGACCCCGCCATTGCGGTAGGAAAACGTCTCAAACGCAACCTGCCAACAGGAGCCGTGTTAACGAATTCCATACTGATTTCTCCAAATTTAATAAAGCGAGGGGAGCAGGTGACGGTACTCATAGAATCCGCCGGAATCCAAGTACGCGCCTCTGCCAAGGCCGTGATGGATGGCGCCCTAGGCGAAACTATTCGAGTACGTAATATCACGTCCAAACAATTCGTGGAGGGTATTGTGGTCTCCCGCGGGGTGGTCCAAGTCAATAGATAAGAAACACACGCCGATTGCTAAAGATCTATCCCCGTCTACCGATATACAACAATGAACACATCCGAAGAATAGGACGGGCCAAAATGGCAATTAAAGTAGATTTTGCGTCTTCCCACCAAATACTATCGCGAGATCGGGAAGATAAAACTAAAATACGATCGGATGATGCCGCCACAGCGGATCAGCAGACCAATACAGCTGCTGCCTTGGGTGACAAACTGACATTGACTAAGTCGGCTTCCAATCTAGTCGGGCTCCTAAAATCGGTAGAGAGCATGCCGATAGTCGACACCCATCACGTGGAAAAGGTCAGAGCCGCCTTGAACGATGGCAGCTACCAAATCAATTCTGATAGCGTGGCTCAGAAGCTAATCGACTTCGAATATGGTCTTTAACCCGGATGTTTCATAAATTACACACGCCCTCGCTTGATCCTTGTTCCCACAAGAAATATTTCTCAGTTAGCCGTAATCATGGATATGCCGCTCCTTCGGAAAACCCCTTGTGGAAACAAGCACCTATGCGATCATCGCGCAAATTCATGAAATATCCGAGTTAGTCTCCAATGATAGATAAAGACAGAAATCTAGCGCCTGAATTATGTCGGAAAATCGAAGAAACCATAACGTGTGCGTCTGATTTATTGATAGTGATGGAATCTGAAAATCATGCTATTACTCAGCGTGATTCAAATGCACTCGCAAAACTGCTCGTGGAAAAACAAATAAAAATATCCCTGCTAGAACAGCTGGAATCAAACCGAAAAAAACTACTCTTGAAAAACGGATTTCCCACTAACACCCAGGGGATGGAATTATTCGAACGTGACTATAATATGGACATCCTTAGTGCTCAATGGCAGCGTCTTTTAGAACTTTTCGATCAACTAAAGACCCAAAACCGCATCAACGGCAGTCTTATTAATCTCACTCATTTTGCTGTGGAACGTAGCTTACAAATCATTCAAGGAAAATCATCGGAGAACAAACTCTACGATCCATCCGGCCAGGAAATTGCCAGCCATCAACGCCGCTCCCTAGCAAAGATTTAAGGTTCCTTAGGAATGCGAATGACACACCTCCCTAACTGGCTCTGCGTGATTTTACATATTCAAGGTGCGACAAGGGCCGTATAGCCTAGCGCAATGCCGAAGATGGGCGATTAGACAAGTTAGTTGGGAAAGTTATTTTTTGTAGTATTCCCTACACAAAGGTTTGAAAATAATGCTCTATCAACTCCCTGATAAACTGCTCAATAAGCTCTCGCCGATAAATCAGCTAAGCTCATCCGGTAGGGAAAAACTCGGTGAGAAGTCCCATATCACTCAAGTCAAACCGGGACAAATGCTCTCCTCAGAAAACTTGAACCAGTGGTACATCTATTTAGTCAAGGGACGCATCCAACTGAAGGCCGATGGCACACCTTCCACAGTTATTGACGTGGGCTCTAAAAATATTTTTGAACCTCTATTCAACAACGCACAAGCACATGTTCGCGCTCTTGCTCAAGAGCCTTGCCATATCCTGCGTTTTGAAAAACAGCTATTCAACACCCTGCTGGAAAAGGAACGTCAATCAGGAACTGAAGTCGTAGAAATTTCGGTCAACGAGGCTCAAGGCGAACTCTTCAAGCAAGTGTTCCAGGCCTACCATGCCGGCAATCTGGATTTACCCACAATGCCGGATGTTGCCATGAAGATCGCTAAAACCGCAGATGATCCTGATGCCGGTATCGAGGAAATTGTTAAAATAGTTCAATTAGAAGCGACCGTCGCGGGTTCACTCATACAGGCAGCCAACAGCCCACTCTATAGAGGCACGAAACAAATCGACAGTATTAAAAATGCCATCGTACGCCTGGGCCTCAAGACAACTCGTAGTCTAGCCACAAGTATCGCCTTGCGCGAGACCTTTCAAGTAAAGTCTACTCAGATCAAGCAAGCCATACATGGTCTATGGGAACACACCGTAAACATCTCAGCGCTAAGCTATGCCATCGCACGACGAGTTGATGGATTTGATCCCGAATACGCCTTAATGGCAGGCTTATTACATGACATCGGAGCGATTCCAATCCTCAAATACCTGGAGCAAAATAGCACTTCATCGACCCCCGATGAATTGAAAGATAGCATCTCGAAACTACGCGCCATGGTCGGGGTACTGGTAATTAATTATTGGGGTCTAGATTCTGAACTCATAACCGTTGTGGAAGAAGCGGAAGATTGGCATAGAGATAACAAACCAGAGCCCGACTATTGCGATATCGTGATCATGGCACATTTATGTGATGCGATGCATCATAAAGGATCGGAAGAATTTCCAAAACCCAGTGAGGTACCGGCATTTCATAAACTTGGACTCGTTTCTCAGGACGAAGAGGAAAAACTTCAGATATTTTCAGAGGCTGAAGAGGAGATCTCTGGAATTAGGAATCTGCTTAACGGTTAAGTCATTCTTTCGGGTTACGCTGCGCTAACCCGACAAAACACATGCAACATATAGATTAAAAGCTTAACACCTATCGATAAGCCCATAACGCTGACAAATCAACATCTGGAAGACGTTCATAACTACACACATCATGAATCTCGAA
This sequence comes from Gammaproteobacteria bacterium, assembly GCA_024222475.1. Classification (GTDB taxonomy): domain Bacteria; phylum Pseudomonadota; class Gammaproteobacteria; order JAAEPA01; family JAAEPA01; genus JAAEPA01. Next base: position 16,570 of record JAAEPA010000167.1, read on the forward strand.
CAACCCCATGTGCTGCCCAACCTCTCTCAATCGGGGAGAATCATACATTACTCCATTTTTATTTGTAACGCTTCTTAAAACGGGTTCCATAGAATTTACAGATCCTCGTTTCACTACTACGGCTAGTTCACCGTTTTTCAAGATCACACAGCTCCCTGGAGGAAAAATACTGAGTTCCTTAATTAAAACAAGATGGAGCTCTTCATCATGAACAGCACCAGAGCGCATAAATTCAGTCAATAAATCTCTTGGTAGGACAGCGGGTCGTGATGGCCGCGATGTTGTCATCGAAACGTACGTATCTGCAGCCGCCCCTGATCGTCATATAACGACCATGGCAAAGCCAATCCGGGCCGAAGCTCTTGCTCAGTGACACGGACTTTGCTGGCCATGGCTATGGCTATGGCTATGGCTATGGCTATGGAACCATTCCTAGGTTAGCTACCTCCGCACCAAAATTCTGATCGAGCGTCCAACCTAGTTTATTCTGTACAATGATATCCACCCTTCTGTTCTTAGCTCTATTGTCCTTAGACACATTTTTAGCCACAGGCAGAGTATCGGCATGAGCGCGGATCTGTATTCGGTCTGATCCCACATCACCGAATTTAGTAAGAAAATGTACTACTGTCGCCGAACGCGCTGCCGATAACAACCAATTCGAGGGGTATTGTGACGTAGAAATAGGGACATCGTCGGTGTGACCAGCAACGATGATCTTACCTTCGATGTCTTTGAGTCCCCGGCCAATCTTTTTCAGAATAGGTAGAAATGACCTATGTAGCCTGGCACTGCCGGATGAGAATGAACCTTTCTCTCGGATTCTTATCATGATCTCCACTTCCTGAGCTTCGATCTCAAGCAATCCCTTGGCGATTTCCTTTTCTAGTATGTCAGACAGTTTTTCGACTCTTTCTAAAATAATTTTGGTCGCTTCATCTTTAAGTTGCTCGGCAAGCTCCTGTTTGTCCTTCTTAGTCGTAGAATCCGTAAAATTTAGATTATTTTTTGTATCATTAGTCGTATCCTGACGCATCTGTTTTATCGGTGTGGGTGTAGGTTTCCCCGGAGAAAACTCTTGGGCTACGATACTCGTTCCCTTTGGGGCTATCTTGACATCCA
>JAAEPA010000168.1 GCA_024222475.1 Gammaproteobacteria bacterium
GTCATTACACTTCCGAGCGGCTGACTAGGCCCTACTCGGGAACGCTTCCCGCTTACGCGGTTCGCTCACAGCTGGCTAGCATTGCCAGGTTACCCAGTTCTAACATTCCAACATTATGCGTAGAGAACCAGTAGAGAACCAGTAGAGAACCAGAGAGAACCAGAGAGAACCAGGGTCAGTTCTAACATTCCAACATTATGCAGAGAGAACCAGGGTCAGTTCTAACATTCCAACATTATGTGTTACACTCATCCTATGGCGAGACCACTGAGACTGGAATTTGCCGGTGCGCTTTATCATATTACTTCACGAGGTGACCGGCGGGAGGGTATTTTCCTGGACGATGAGGACAGGGAAAACTGGATCGATGGGCTTGCCAATGTTTGTAGCCGCTTCAATTGGGTGGTGCATGCATACTGCCAAATGACCAACCACTACCATTTACTAGCTGAAACTGTGGATGGAAACCTCGCCCGAGGAATGCGGCAACTGAATGGGCACTATACTCAGCGTTTCAACCGGCGTCATGGCTTAGTTGGCCACCTGCTCCAAGGGCGCTACAAGGCAATTCTGGTGCAGAAGGATGCTTATCTATTGGAGTTGAGCCGGTATGTGGTCTTGAATCCAGTGCGTGCCAGGATGGCCAAACACCCTGAAGATTGGCCTTGGAGCAGTTACTGTCAGATGATCGGAATCGCGGATGTGCCGAAGTGGTTGAATACGGATTGGCTACTTAGACAGTTTGGCGGACAGCGACAAGAGGCCGTCCTTGCCTATCGACGGTATGTGATGGAGGGAAAAGGTGTTTCCAGCCCGCTGGAACAAACCCGCCATCAGTTGCTGCTTGGTGATGACTCATTTGTAGCACAGCATCGGCAGCAAAATCAAAACGAAAATCTCCGCGAACTTTCAAAGGCACACCGGCGATCACTGGTCCTCTCGCTCGATGGTTACCGAAATCGCTCCCGCAATCGAGACGAGGCGATGGCGAAAGCGTACTTGTCGGGAGCTTATACGATGGCGGAGATTGGATGTCATTTTGGTGTACATTACATGACTGTCAGTCGGGCAGTGAAGAAATTTGAGGGGGGCGCAGCAGCGGAATAATGTTGGAATGTTAGAAATGAACCCTTGTCCCTCAATGACAATCGTGGAGGTGAACATATGAGACGCGATACCGCTGTGAAGCTGTTAAAGGAACAAAAAGAGGCGCTTCATTCCAAATTCGGTGTAACCCGTCTAGGTCTGTTTGGCTCGGTTGCCAGGGATGAAGCAACGGATGAGAGCGATGTGGATGTGGTGATGGAGATGGAACATCCCAATCTATTTGTTGCGGTCAATATTAAGGAAACACTGGAAGAGGCATTCAGAGTCAGGGTGGACTTGGTGCGCTATCGTGAAAGGATGAATCCGTTTCTGAAAAGACGCATTGACAAAGAGGCCATTTATGTATGACTCGTCACTGGTCTATGAACAATTGGTGCAGATTAGTGAGGCACTGGTCCGTATAGAAAGACGGTTTTCCAGGATCGATTCTCCGGATTCATTTCTTGGGACGGAGCAAGGGATGGATATGCTGGATGCGATTGGTATGATGCTGATCGCAATCGGCGAGAACCTGAAAAAGATTGATCAGACAACCAAGGGAGAACTGTTAAAACGGTATCCTGGAGTCAACTGGAAAGGGGCAAAAGGTACGCGGGATATCATTTCCCACCACTATTTTGATCTTGATGCGGCTGAGGTCTTTGATATTTGCGAGCAGGACCTTCCTGCTATGAGGAACGTGATCAAGCAGATGATTGAAGAGCTGTCTAATAGCGCAGCCCCCTGACTCCCCGGGATATAGTCGTCCTTAATGTCTTCAAAGACCTCGGAGCACTTTCGCCTGAGCGGATAGAATTTATCGAGAATATAAGTCTTGATCGTTAGCCGGCTCTGAGTGATGGTGCGCTGGATAGCGTCGCGGATGGTCTCAATGGATTCGGGGATGATTCCGCAAAGCGCTCGTTCGATTTGACTAATGAGGCGATGCTCAATCGGATGCCACTTGGAGGTATAGGGTGCGGAATTAAGGGGACGCTACCCTTTTATCATCTAAATCTTCAGGCACGATAACATCTTCACCAAGACAGATTGCCTCGAAAGGATAACCCCACACTCGAACACCAAACCGTCATTAAGTGAAATTTACAAAAATGGATTATAAAAATGTACTCCTTCCAACTCTCGACCGTGTTGAAAGTCTTCACTCATGAGGATGGTCACCCCCGCTTGCTTGGCTGCCGCCCATAGCATTGCATCCCAGAAAGAGAGGCGGTGATTATCTACTGCGTTGATGGCTATATTCAATGTTGTGGCTTTTGGAAGGATGGTGGGAAATAATATTTGCCAATCCCGGATCTGCTCCCTAGCATCACCAATAGGCATTTTCCCCTTGCGCGTAGCGCCCGAAAAAAACTCGCTCAATGCCTGTAGGATCAGCACACAATCCTGCTCAACGGCATCGTCGACTATCGCCATAGCTTTTTGGTGGCGAGTTCCTGCATCTCTATCTACAGCGTAGATTAAGATATTCGTATCGAGTGTGATTCTGTCAGTGCTCATGGCTCGCATCCCGGTCAAATCGACCACCGCCCAGGGAATAACCCTGCTGTATACGATGGCGTGTCCTTTCTCGAGCTATACGTTGCTCCTCTGAGAGCTGTTTTATTGCTTCGATAGCCGCTAATCGAGCAACCGGTTGTCCGCGCCGCGTAATGATGACCTCTTCACCCTTTTCAACAATCCTAACATAGTGAGACAGTTTCTGGTTCACTTCTCTGAGGCTTGCGTACTGCATCATGGAATCCCCTGTAAAGTAGGCATAGCCAATACCAATGTAGAACATCCTACATAATTAATGATGCTGTAACAAGGTAGAATCTCATCGATGCGCACACAGGGTAATCGCCCAGCTCTTTCAAATCGGCGATTACCCACACACCGAGCCGAAAGGGACCGATCAGAATGCCGGAATTAAGCGGAATTAAGGGGACGCTACCCTTTTTCGGAGCTATTAGTAGTAAATAGGATAGCGCCCCCTTTTAGCTCACAAAATGCTGTCTGTGATTGCCCACTGCGTTGCCCGGCATCGAC
>JAAEPA010000169.1 GCA_024222475.1 Gammaproteobacteria bacterium
CCGAATGACAATAAGGACAACATACTTGGTTCAGCACCATATCAACCCCCCCATACACTCGATTGATCTCATTGCCTCAAGCAATATAGTATAGACTAATCAATCTCTTAATATGATAATCAGACTGAACCAGTGCCGTCAAACCAAGGGGCGGGGGAAACTGGGGCCAGCGGGAAAACAGACTGTTCCAATCAAGGACTTACTGGTCTATCCTCTGGATAGGCACTTCCGAGATTCGCTAAGGTGTTGATCTTTATGGAGATGGGGTGACCGAATATTTACACCCACATGGCATCATCGTACCGATCGATAAGCGTTTTTGCCGACAGGCGATTGGTCGCACTGCTTTTCAGCGGTGTACCTTCTAGCCAACGTTCCAATTGCCTGGCCTTTTTCATCCCAACTACCATCTGCATGCGCGCCCAGTTGCGAGCCGCCACCTCCGGAGCAGTGAGCACCATGTCCTTGAGGGCGCCCTTGGCCACTTCTGAAAGCGATGCAAACACCACCGACCCACCCCCGGTGAAGAAAGCCACGGTCCCTGCCACACCCACATCCAGGATAGCATCCTGAAAATACTCAAATGCGGTGATATCGTAGTGGTACTTTTGCACCTCTTCCATGCTCCGGATGAAGGTCTGCAGTTCAGGGAGTGCTTCGGGCTTGAAATAGACGTTACGGGTCATCTCATGGATTTGCCTGATTAATTTATGTTGCTCATCAGGTAAATCCTGAATATCCCTCCCTAGCGAATCTCGGACGACGTAACTGAATTTTCTGGAACCCTGGGGAAGATATTCTCCCACCTGAACAGTGCATTGTTCGAAGGAGAGCCAGATGGGCGAAAGCAGTGGAGTCGAACCCATCGAGTAGGCAGGTAATAGTAACAATACAAGATGTATCAGATACTTTGTAATCAGGGCATTTCGTATTCGACATCTTTTCAATACACAATCTCCTTGAACAATTACGACTGTCGCCACAAGCTACGCGGACTAGACGGTATTCGATCATCTCTCTCGATCGATGCGGTTCGCAAGCTCACCACATCCTACGCGTAATTTTACCCCGTTACTCGCTATGGTTCTCCCTAATGAGGCGAAAGCCTAAACTGCGGTTGCGATATTCCGGGGTGGCTCTACCCCGGACAGCGGCGCGGACGCCGGTCGGATCGCTGTCCCAGCCGCCACCCCGATACAGGCGACTATCTCCTGCACCAGGGCCCTTGGGATTAGTCCTGGGACTGCTGCGGTAGTAATCCTCGCCGTACCGATCGTTCACCCATTCCCACACATTGCCCAGGATATCGTAAAGGCCAAACTCATTGGCGCTAAAAGTCCCCACCGGTGCTGCTGTTGCATACCCGTCGTTACAGGCGTGATGCTGCCAACCAAAATTGTTTTCGAGTTTTGATTCCGCATCATAGATATTGGCATGTAGACAGGCCCTGGCTGAATCATGTCCCCAATAACGGACAGCCCTTGTCCCCGCCCGTGCCGCATATTCCCATTCTGCTTCCGTCGGCAGACGGAAGCTATTCTGTGCCTGGCTGTTCAGCTTCTTTATGAATTTCTGGACACCGCTCCAAGAGACGGACTCTACTGGATAGTTGTTTCCTTGCCTATATTTCGATGGATTAGTTCCCATTACCTGTCTCCACTGCCCCTGCGTCACCTCATATCTACCCATCCAGAATCCATCTACACAGACTTCGTGGTGCGGTAGCTCGTCCTTGAAATTCTCTTTATATACCTTTTTTCCCAACGCTTTAATAACCTGATGCCTCGCCTCCATAACCTGACCCATCCAAAAACATCCCCCGGGCACCCATACAAACGCGATACCCGTTGCCGGTTCGATCCAGTTTTGGCTAATGGCGATCTCGCCACTATAGGCTGGCGGAGACGTCTTCACATGAACGGCACTCGCATCTTCACCATACTCTGTCTCCATGAACTCATCGATCAGACTACCACCGACGACAAAGTAAAAATCCCCGGTCAATGAAGAGTGGTCCCAAGGCACCTGGCGGCCGCCTGTAGCAGACAGTACATCGTTTCGCACCCGGGTCAGGACCTGGCGCACCTCCAAACCCGGTGTCTCGATATGGCTGAGCAGGGCGGCGGTGAAGGGGCTGTTGCGGCCGGTCCCGTCCTCGGCGATATTGCCTGGTTGGGTGGCATAGGTGACTAAAGTGCCGATACCGGCGCTCACCCTTGAAAGCCCCCTGCCCACCGCCGCCGAACGTCCAAAACCCATGCTGCGGGCAAGATTGCGCGCCAGGGGATTATCCCGGCAGGCATCCAGAAACACCAAGCTGGTGCGCGGCTCGCGCTCCAATTGGGTCAGCACCAGATCCAGTGACACCGCCTCGAAGTGTAGATCTACTTTATCGGCGAGGCGCGCATCCACCGGTGCAAGATAATTGCGGCCATCGACCTGTAGAGCGTGCCCGGCGTAGTAAAAAATCCCCACCTCCGCACCTTCGAGCCGAGTGGAGAAGCGACGCACCGCAGAGCGCATCGCCCGATAATCGATGTCGGTCTGCAGATCCACGTCGAAACTGAGCCTCCGTAATACGGTCGCGATCCCCCGGGCGTCGTTCCCCGGATTGTTCAGCACAGTGGTATGCCTGTAGGCCTGGTTACCGATCACTAGGGCCACTCTCTCGGCCGCGGACAAGACCGTAAAGAGACTCATAAAAAGTAAAAATATCAGCAGATTTCGGTACAAAACACTAATACTCCCTTTTCTTGTCAACCGAATAAATTGGCTAAACCTAGATCCTGGAAGTGATCCCGCTTCGCTTGGGCACCGGCCTTAGGCATCCTGCCTGAGGCGTTCACAGCTTATCGTCGTTCATCCTGCGCGACCATCACCTGAATTCATGACATATCCGGGCTAAAGTCCCCGGAATGCCCGCTTGTTGTATAGATCGGCGGTAATTTTTTCAAGCCGTAGTTTCTTGCAGTCCGGATGGAGTGGATTGAGAATAGCAATTCGTTCGAGTCCGGCCGGTACAGCGGCGCTGGGCACTAGTAAAACTGGATTCTGACGCTTGCGCAACCATTCGGTGCCGAGAGTTTGAGTGGAGGCGGGAAAAGGGTAAAGTGACCAGTCTTCGGGCAGTTGCCCGTTGCTTAACGTGTCATAGACTACAGCTTCCGGCAGTTCATAAATACCCAGACGATAGCTTTTCGGCACCAGCCGCGGGGAAGGAAGATAATTACCCATTTCCAATAAGGCCACAGCAGGGCTTAAGGCGAAATAGAGCACTGGCGTACCGGCCTTGTTCCAGCGCGCCCCATCCTGATAGCTGGCACCCATTCCCGAATAGTTCTCCAGATGGAATTCAGGGCAGATGCGATAGAGTTTCACTAGGTGAACTCTCCGTACTCCAGCTTGCGGAGGGTTGCCCTAACCAAATTACGTCCTTCAAAGGTGTCGAAAAGCTCCAGCGGGCGCTCTCCCGCCAATATCGCAATAGGGCTGTTCAACCACTCCCGAGCGGTCTTTTCGTCGCCAAAAACCTGCAAAGCCTGCAGGTAAACGCGCAACGTATCGAGTACTTCTTCGCTGTCAGTGCGATTCAACACCTTTTTTCGGTAATAACGGCTTAGATTAGCTGATGTTGTATTAAACAGCCGGATGAAAAGCTCTCGGTTGCCACCGAGCGCATGAATCGCCTGCTTGACTACAGTGCCAGGAATGCCATCGCGGACAGTTTTGATGTACACCGCTTGATCAGTAAAGGCTGCTGCTGGGATATTAACTCCCTTTACGTCATGCACTGTTTGAGTTGCCATGGATTTTAGTCCTCCGCGAAAATGACATAAACCAACACTATAAATCATAATGACGTCAATCTATAGTCATTTTGATGAATGGTAGAATAAAACCTAGATCCTGAATTTGACAGCAAAGAATGAATCTGCATAGTGTAAGGTTTGCATTTATACCCATGACGGATGGGTATAAACGGCAATTGCGCTGCCCTCTGCCAATTGCCCTCCACCACAACAATAAAACGCCGAGGAGTCAATCACATGTCTGCCATCACCAAAACCGATTTCATTTCCAGCATTGCCGACGCCCTGCAATATATCTCTTTTTTTCATCCCCCGGATTTCGTCCAGGCCATGGCCAAAGCCTACGACAAGGAACAAAGCAAGGCCGCCAAGGACGCTATCGCCCAGATCCTCATCAATTCCAGGATGTGCGCCACCGGCCATCGTCCGGTCTGCCAGGACACCGGCATCGTCACCGCCTTCGTAAAGGTGGGCATGGATGTGCAATGGGATACCGACGCCACGGTGCAAGCTATGGTTGACGAAGGCGTTCGGCGTGCCTACAACGATCCTAGTAACCCTTTGCGCGCCTCGATAGTGGCCGATCCCGCCGGTGCCCGAAAAAACACCCGCGACAATACCCCGGCGGTGGTTCATACCGAACTTGTGCCCGGTGAAACGGTGGAAATCATGATCGCCGCAAAAGGCGGTGGCTCGGAGAACAAGAGCAAATTCATTATGCTCAACCCAAATGACTCCATCATCGATTGGGTGCTGAAGACCGTGCCCACCATGGGGGCCGGCTGGTGCCCCCCAGGCATGCTGGGGCTGGGCATAGGTGGGACCGCCGACAAGGCCATGGTCATGGCCAAGGAATCCCTGATGGATCCAATCGACATCCACGAACTCATGGATCGCGGACCTCAAAATGCGGTCGAAGAGTTACGACTTGAGATCTTTGAAAAGGTGAACCAGTTGGGTATAGGCGCCCAGGGACTGGGTGGATTGACTACTGTATTGGACATTAAGATCAAAGATGCGCCGACTCACGCGGCCTCCCTTCCGGTGGCCATGATCCCCAACTGCGCCGCTACCCGGCATGCCCATTTTATCCTTGACGGATCTGGGCCGGCCGAACTCGCCCCCCCTTCCCTGGACAATTGGCCGAAGATCAGCTGGGAGGTCGGTGAGGACGTACGTCGTGTCGACCTGAATACCGTCACCCCGGAAGATGTGACCCACTGGAAACCCGGAGAAACATTGTTGCTCAACGGCCGCTTGCTTACTGGTCGTGACGCCGCCCACAAGCGCATCGCCGATCTGTTGGCCAAGGGTGAGGGGCTACCGCCGGGTGTAGATTTCAACGGTCGTTTCATCTATTACGTCGGCCCCGTAGATGCCGTGGGTGATGAGGTCGTTGGTCCGGCCGGCCCCACCACCGCGACCCGGATGGATAAGTTCACCGAAATGATGCTCTCTCAGACCGGACTGCTGGGAATGGTCGGCAAGGCAGAACGGGGAGACCAGACGATCGAATCGATAAAGAACCACAAGGCCGTCTATCTGATGGCGGTGGGAGGAGCGGCCTACCTGGTGTCCAAGGCTATCAAAAAGGCCCGGGTCGTCGCCTTCGAGGAAATGGGCATGGAGGCCATCTATGAATTCGAGGTCGAGGACATGCCGGTGACCGTAGCCGTTGACGCCAAGGGCGAGTCGGTGCACAAGACCGGGCCACAGATCTGGAAGGTAAAGATCGCTGAACTGGCAAAGGCGTGATTAGGCGGGTTTGACTTTCAAACCTGTTTTTTAAATAACACCCCCCTGACCCATGACATCCCCACCATGCGGGGATGTCATGCCACTGTTTAAACACAGCCAATAACACCTTTCATGCACCATCATGGTGCGCTCCTCTCATTTTTCTCCACGTTTTAGTGCATTCCCACTCTAGGCTAGATCGAATCATGGACGCTATCTCACTGTTTTTTAAAAACCATCAATTTTGGCATGAGCTGTGCGTAACCCCTTGACTGCATGGGGAGCTGATGCGCAAGAAATAGTGGCCAACACCATCAGCACTGACCAAATCTAAAGGTAGATATCCATTGCTGAGTCGAGCGTACCATTCGCTGCTGAGATCAAGACCCTACTCACCCCCCTATGTCCAGGAGAACAATCCATTGTTACAAATCAATATAAAAAAACCATTTTTTATTATCGCGCTGCTATTTATGGCACCTTCTCTGGTCCTGGCCGAAGAGACAGCACAGCTGAACTCGGCCAATACCGCATGGGTCCTGACTTCCACGGCCTTGGTGCTGTTCATGACCCTGCCGGGCCTATCCATGTTCTACGGCGGCCTGGTACGTTCCAAAAACGTACTCTCCGTGTTGATGCAGTGCTTTGCCATCACCAGTATGGTATCGGTGGTATGGCTAGCCTTCGGTTATAGCCTGGCCTTCGATGAAGGCAACGCCCTCATCGGTGGACTGACTAAGATGTTTATGGCGGGAGTCGGCGAAAACTCCCTTACCGGCGATATCCCGGAGACGGTATTCTCCATGTTCCAAATGACCTTCGCCATCATTACCCCCGCCCTCATCGTGGGTGGTTTTGCCGAACGGATGAAATTCTCCGCCATGTTGCTCTTCAGTCTAGTGTGGTTGGTGCTGGTCTACCTACCGGTGACCCACTGGGTGTGGGGTGGTGGCTGGCTGGGTGAACTGGGCCTGTTGGATTTTGCCGGCGGCACGGTGGTACATATCACTGCCGGTACCGGCGCCCTGGTGGCCGCCCTCGTCATGGGGCGACGCGGGGGTTTTCCGCAGACTCCCATGATGCCCCACAATATGACCATGACAGTAGCGGGTGCCGGCATGCTGTGGGTAGGCTGGTTCGGGTTCAACGCCGGCAGCGCCCTGGCGGCCAATGGGGATGCCGGCATGGCCATGATGGTCACTCACATGTCCGCCGCCGCCGGCGCCCTGACCTGGATGTGCGCAGAGTGGATCCGCTACGGTAAGCCCAGCGCCCTTGGCATCGTTACCGGCATGGTGGCGGGCCTGGGCACCATCACCCCCGCATCGGGTTTCGTGGGACCGGCCGGCGCCCTAGTCATCGGCATCCTGGCCGGTCTGCTCTGCTTCATGGCCACCAACTTTTTGAAACGGGTATTGAAAATCGATGATTCCTTGGATGTCTTTCCAGTGCACGGTGTCGGCGGCATTCTAGGCACCCTTCTGGCAGGGGTATTCGCCTCCACTGAATTAGGTATTTTCAGCGGCCAGGGTTTTGCCGACGGGGTGCAGAGCATGGGTCAACAACTGGGGATCCAACTCACCGGGGTCATCGCAGTCTTCGCCTACACGGCCATCATAAGCTGGATCATCCTCAAACTGGTGGACGCCGTGCTGGGTCTACGGGTGAGCGCCGATCAAGAGACGGAAGGCCTGGATGTCGTGCTGCACGAGGAGCGAGGCTACAATTTATAAACAGAAACGATCAATGTACAAGAGTAAATCAACAGACAAGCGAGGGCACACGCAATTTAGGAATTAGGAATGCGAACGACACACTTCCCTAACTGGCGCCGAATGATCGTTTCTATTCAAGGCGTAGCAACAGGTGCATAACCCAGCTATGTCACTGTTGTCACAACACCGAATACAAGCGACAAGGCAAGCCAGATAGGGAAGCGTGTAGGTGGCGTTCCTTATCCAGACTAATTGATTTTGCAAAATTAAACCGCGGGTGTATGATCGTCTAAAATATAACGCGGGAGGACACATGAAATATAATTCAACAATAATATTTTCCATGGTCCTCGCTGTATCCGTGGCAGGTTTCTCAGCGCAGGTTTTATCATCCGGTTTTGCGCTCATCGATCACAGCGCCAACGGCCAGGGCAATGCTTTCGCCGGCGCCGCGGCCTATGCAGAGGACGCCTCTACCGTCTGGTTCAACCCGGCCGGCATGATGAAGCTCGATGGATCGCAGATTGTCACAGCTGGCAACATAATATCACCCGGCTTTTCATTCTCTAACGGCAATTCACTGGATGCGTTCGGCGCGCCTTTGTCCGGCCCGGATGATGACGGCGGCACCAAAGCGCTCTTAGCAAGTATTTTCTGGGTCACCGCGGTCGATGACCGCATGAAGCTCGGCCTCGGTATAACCACGCCGTTCGGACTGGCCACGAAATACGACGATACCTGGGTAGGACGTTATCATGCTGTCGAAACCGACCTAAAGACCATCAACATCAACCCTAGCATCGCCTACCAAGTCAACGAACAATTATCAGTAGGCGGCGGCATGAATGTCATGCTGGTGGATGTCACCCTCTCCAGCATGATTGATTTCGGCGCCTTGTGTGTTGCGCAACTAGGTTCGACGGCCTGCACGGCGATAGGCAATACACCCCAGGGAACGGATGGTTTCGCCAACCAGACCGGGGACAACTTCGACGATCTTGGTTTTGGCATCAACCTAGGCCTGATGTACGACATCGGTATGCACACCCGCCTTGGCGTAGCATGGCGGTCGAAGACGAAGATCAAAGTGGATGGCGATGCGAAATTTACGGTGCCGGCGACAGCATCTTTTATACAGGACGCCGGCCTGTTTCTGAACACCGGCTTGAAAGCCGAGATCACACTGCCGCAATCGTTTTCGTTCAGCATCGCGCACGACCTGGACAGATTGAAGCTGCTCGCTGACATTACATGGACCGACTGGAGTTCATTCGACGAGCTTCGCATCCGCTACGACAACCCCTTACATCCGGATTCGGTGACAACGGTAAACTGGAACAACAGTTTCCGCTATTCCATTGGCGCAGATTATATACTCAACGAAAAATGGACCGTCCGCGGTGGCTTAGCCTACGATGAAACCCCTATTCCTGATGCGAAACACCGTACACCAAGAGTTCCGGGTAACAACCGCACTTGGTTGTCACTCGGTGGTACTTACCATATCGATACCCGATTCATCGTCGATGCCGGTTACTCTCACCTGTTCATCAGCGATACATCGATCAATAATACCTTCGAAAGTAATGTTCCGACGCTGGCAGCGTCGCTCGATGGTACATACTCAGCATCGGTCGATATTTTCAGCATCCAGCTGCGCTGGAATTACTAACACCGGATATCAAGGCTAACAGGTGTACTCATGACGAATGAGTATAAACGAACAGAACTGGAGATACAGCGGTGCGTATAACTAACCTGTTTTTCTTGTTACTGGTTTGTGCGATGCTGATCGCCTGTGACACGGACAAAGGCACCAGCAACCAGGATACGATCAATACGGACACCACCAACATCAGTAACTTCAATCCGGCCAACAGTATGGTGCCGTTTCCCAACGATCTACTGTTCAAGGATACGTTGGACGGCACTCTGAATATTCCGGTCGCCGACCAAGCAGATCTTTCCGATCCGCAGGTTGCGCTGAATGCGCTGGACGGTTTTTCCACGGTGGCGCCGATGTCAACCAGCTTCCTTGGTGCCATCAACGCGGCCAGTATTACACCATCGGCGGTCAGGTTGTTTGAAGTGACCTTGTCATCGGCACCGGGTGGGGCGGTCGTCGCGATCAACAACGAGCTGACATTCGGTATTGATTTTAGATCCGCGCTGTCGAGTGTGGATACTACCGACTCGACACTGGTTATAGTACCGTTGAAACCGCTGAAACCGAAGTCCAGTTATTACGCGGTCATTACCAACGCGCTGATGAGCGCGAGCGGTAAAGCGGTTGCGCCTTCGGTAACCTATGCGCTGGTCAAGGGGGCCGATCCACTGGTCGATAGCGGCAGTATCAGCCAAATACCCGCATTGAGCGACCAGGAGGCGCAGGATCTCGAACCGCTGCGGCAACTGGTCAATTTCAGTGAAGCGACGGTGGCGGCCAATGCCTCGCCTACCCTAACGACTGATGAAATCGTACTGAGCTGGAGTTTCACTACCCAGTCAATCGGTGACGTGCTGAGCGCTGCACGTGGCCTGGTAGGATCACCGGTTACCAGCGTGAGTGCATTCGGACCCGATCTTTTCGGCATGGGGAACGGCAAGACACCGCTGGGCGCTGCGGACATCATGACCGGCACCATCGACCTGCCCTACTATCTGGCAGCATCCACCGGTGGGGTGAACGACCCCACTGCATTGGGTTCGTTCTGGCGGGGCGCAGGCGATTCGTTTCTGACCCAGTTCAATTCGACGCCGGTGGCGACCGACACGGTGACGACCCCGTTGCTGATAACCATACCCACCGTCGGCAGCGCACCCTGGCCGGTGGTCATATTCCAGCATGGCATCACCGCTGACCGCAGTTCGATGCTCGGTATTGCCGACGCACTGGCGGGGGTGGGCTACGCGGTCATTGCCATCGACATGCCAATGCACGGCATCGACAGCAGTAGCCCGTTCTATCAAGCCGGCAACGAGCGCACCTTCGACCTCGATCTGGTCACCCAGGACAGTGACGACAACATCGTCGATACGATCCCGGATGGCATCACCGACTCCTCCGGGCTGCACTTTATCAATCTGACCAACCTGCTGAATACGCGCGATAATTTGCGTCAGTCAGTAGCCGACCTGTTCGCGCTGACAGCAGCAATAGCTTCAATCGATGTCGATGGTAGCGGTGCGGATTTCGATGCCTCGAATATCTGCTTTATCGGCCATTCGCTCGGCGCGATGCTGGGCACGGTGTTCCTCGCGCTGGAGCCGGATGTCGAGGATGCGGTACTCGCCTTCGGCGGCACTTCGCTACCGAAAATACTGGATGGCTCGGCGGCCTTCGGCCCGACCATCAGCGCAGGACTCGCCGCCAACGGCGTGATCAAAGGCACGCCGGAGTACGAGTCCTTCCTCGGCGCCGCACAGGCAGTGGTCGATTCGGGTGACCCGGTGAACTACTCGCTGGATGCCCCGAGTTATGCACCGTCCGCGGCAGCCGGACGCGGCCTGCTGTTTTTCGAAATCGTCGGCGGCAATGGCTCGCCTTCCGACCTGGTCGTGCCGAACACAGTGCCCGACGGCAACGACTCCACCGGCACCGTGCCCGCACCGTTGGCCGGCACCGAGCCACAGCTGCAACTGCTGGGGCTGACGCAGGTCAACAGCGGGCAAACGTCAGCATCGGATCTGCGGCTGACGACCAAGTTCATCGCCGGCGATCACCGCTCGTTGCTGGATCCGGCAACGGATGCTGACATAACGACTGAAATACAAACCCAAGCGGCTTCTTTTATCGGCTCGAATGGAATGGTGTTGACGGTCGACGACCCTAACCTGTTGCTGGCACCCTAAAACAGATCTCTGATCGTAACTGCTCATACCCGCACCCCAAATCCACCAATTCTGCGTTCGAAAATGCTCAAATACACGAGTATGATCACATTTTCCGCCTTGAACTGACGAATTTGGGGCACGGGTATGAGCAGTTAGCCTATATTTGAGGGCGGGTGAGTAGTTACCTCTGATCATAAGAAGGCCAACCTCACCACGCAATCGGCTCACCATGCCGAAAGAATCCCCCATTAGGCCCATCGTCCGGGAGTGTGGCGGCCCAGGTAATGCCGCGGACCCCTTCCTCAGTGGAAAGCGGTGCTTCCTGCCCACCCATGTCGGTGCGCACCCAACCAGGGCAGACGGCGTTAACTTTAATACCGGTGTCTTTCAGTTCATCAGCAAAAATCCGGGTAACGGCATTGAGCGCGGTCTTGGAGAGACGGTAGCCGGGACAGCAACCGTTCATCTCACTGAGCTGGCCCATACCGGAAGAGACGTTGACTACTCGACCGTGGTTGTTCATGAGAGGGATCAACATCCGGCAGAGATGCAAGGGGCCAAGGGTGTTGGTCTCGAATCCTGCACGGATGGTTTCCAGATCGGCATCGAAGATCGTGCTGCTGCCGTCCTCCCAGGGGGAGGGGTCGGGGAAGATGCCGGCATTGTTCACCAATACGTCTAGCCGGCCGTGTTCCGTACGAATGAAGTCAGCCAGCTGCTGGATAGATGCTCCGCTCGTCACCTCCAGGGGGTAAAAGCTAACATCCAGAGCCTCGCGCTGCAGGATTTCCGCGGCTGCACGGCCTGCTGCTCCTTTACGTGCAGTGAGAATGACACGGTAACCAAGTTTAGCCAGTTGGCGGGCGGTTTCATAACCCAGACCACGATAGGCCCCAGTGACAACGGCAACGGATTTGTTCGGCATTGATTTTTCCTCCTCCACGGGTTACTGCCATAGACCTATGAAACACTAGGCTCCCAGCATCTTTCTCAGTTTGCTTGTTGGTTTTGCACGCGCCGACTTCTCCTGTAGATCCTTGTAATACTGAATTTCCAATACTCCCTTTCTAGGCAGTTTTTCACCTTCTTCCAAGCGTTCTACCATTGCCCTGTTTATGCTCGCCGGTTCGTAGTCAGGCGCAATTTCCAAGGCCTTGTCGAAGAATTCCAATGCCTTGTGCCTTTGACCCAAGGCCGCGTAGCAAAGGCCCATGTTGCCGTAACTTTGCTCATTGTTGGGGTGAAGTTCGAGGGTTTCCCTAAAACCGGCCAAGGCCTCCTCGTAGTGGCCGTTTTTCATCTCCTCGAAAGCGTCGCCGAACCGTTTTTCTCCCCGTGCGTAATCATCCAAAGTAGGCCCTCCGGTTTCCTCCAACTGCTGCTCGAATGACCTTACAAGACGCCGCGCCTCCTTGACGAATTCCTCTTCCGGACTGCCGTATTTTGCGGCGTTACGAAAGGCCATCACCATTTGCCCAAGCAACGATTTCTCTTTGTAGACAATTCCCAGGTTGTACCAAGCCAAGGCAAAGTAAGGAAAAATCTCCACCGCCCTGGAAAGGCAGATCTGAGCCTGATCTAGTTCATTCTTCAACGCATAAAATGCCCCCATGCCGTAATGGGTGATGTATAAGTCCGGGTTGTCTCGCAACAACGACTTGAGTCTAAACTCGGCGGTCACTGTATCGCCTTTTTCCAGGACAATGAGTGCCTGATCGACCTGTTCTTCAATCTCTGGATCAATGCGCGCGGTAAACGTCTCGGAGGGCATGGACTTCTTACTAATTCGGTCCGCTTCATAGCGCTCTGCCTGGGTGTAATAGGGACACCCTGCACACTCCTGTCCGCGAATTTCTGCGCAGCAGCGAGGGCAAATCAGCTCTCCGTCTCGCCGGAAACAGCCTCTTTTACCCCTGACTTTAGTACAGATTACACATTTCCTGGTTTTCATTGGCTTTATTCGAGCAAATATTATCGATTTTTATCATATTTTTGCAGCAATCGAAGCTAATATCTAGATTTTTTAAATGCGGCCTCGGTGTCCCACTCCCACGATCCTGTCCCGGTCGAATATAGGATGGCCACTTTCCGGTTATGTTTCTGCGCCAGCAACGTATTTAGAGTTTGCCGATCTTTCTCGTGAGTCGTACCAACTCCCTCACCCGTTCCGCTACCTCTGCATGCAGCACCTTGTAGCGATACTTCGTTACCCACACAAAATGGTACACCGTGTGGCTACCATATCTGTAGTCCATGCCGCCTCCCCTCTTGTCTGGCGGTTTATTCTCGCAGCTAAAGCTAACCGGCTAAAGCCGGTAGTTTATACCTTATGATGGAAAATCAATGGGAATCGAAGAATTATATTTTTTAGATGAGTATGAACCAGCCAATCCTGTATTTCCCCTTATTCGCTTATTTAATAAGAAATACAGAGCTGAAAAAAAGGCGTCTCATTATCTCTGACAAGGCAGTAATTTTTACCAACCAATTTAGAAATAATGCAATTTTCTGGGAGAAGTTGGCACATTGACCGATAATTTTAGGTAAAAAGGATCGATCTAATTGGGTTTCCACTGGAAGGGTTGCTTAAAATCATATATGTTTGAAGATGCTAAATTATTAACAACAAATAAATCACAAAAAATAAAACGATAACTAGAAGAGGAAAATCTCATGAAACCACTATCACTGACTGAAAAAATTCTCCAGAGTCATCTGGTGGGTCAAGACGAACTTCCGCCAGCGGGGGAGATAATCAGGATCTCGATTGACGAGGCATTCACCCAGGATGCCACCGGAACGATGTGCATGCTGCAGCTCGAGGCCATGGGCGTAACACGGGTCAAACCCCTGTCGGTGAACTTCGTCGACCATAGCATGATGCAGGTGGGTTTCAGAAACCCCGATGATCATCAATATCTAAAAACCGTATCGGCAAAGTTAGGTATTATTTTTTCACCCGCGGGCACCGGTATCTGCCATTTCACCAATATGGAGAACTTCGTGAAGCCCGGCATGACCGGTATCGGGGCGGACAGCCATACCGTTAACGCCGGGGGCGCGGGGGCCCTGTTCATGGGTGCAGGCGGATACGATGTAGCGCTGGCAATGGCCACCGGCGAGTACAGCCTGCCCATGCCCAAGATCGTCAAGGTCAACCTGACGGGAAGGCTCAATAAGGGCGTAATGGCCATGGACGTCATTTTGAAGATGCTGGAACTGGTCGGCGTCAAGGGCGGAAAAGGTACTATCTTCGAATACGCCGGTCCCGGGGTGGCCACACTATCCCTTACCGAGCGGGCGACTATCACCAATATGGGCGCCGAGATGGGCGCGACCACGTCCATCTTCCCCAGTGATGAGCAGACCCGGGAATATCTTAAAGGCCGCGAGCGGGGTGAAGACTACCAGCCGCTGGCTGCCGACGAACAGGCCCAGTACGAACGGGTCATCGATATCGATCTTTCCGCCTTGGAACCGCTGATCGCCATCTACCCTTCCCCCGGCAACGTAGAGAAAATTTCCGACCATGCCGGAACCAAGGTACAACAGGTCTGCGTGGGCAGTTGCACCAACAGTTCCTTCGAGAACATCGCCTCGTTTGCCGAGATGCTCAAGGGCAAGCGGGTGGTCGTGGACACCCTGCTCTATCCCGGTTCGCGATCCGTAGCCATGCAGGTGGCCGAGTCCGGATATTTGACCTCCCTTTACGCCTCCGGCGTCAGAGTCATGGAAAATGGCTGCGGTGCCTGCATCGGTCAGGGCGGCTCACCACCCAGTGGTGGCCTGTCACTGCGCACCTTCAACCGCAACTTTCCTAAACGATCCGGCACCGATGATGCGGAAGTACATCTGGTCAGCCCACTGGTGGCAGCCGCCAGCGCCCTGACCGGCGAAGTCTCGGCACCTGAACTCGATGCGCCAATAACGCTCCCCCAGAGTAAACCGGTCATCGACACGGCTTCCTTCATCATGCCCATCCCGCCGCAAGAGGCACTGGACTCAGAGGTGATCCGCGGACCGAATATTATGAAACTTCCTGATTTCGAGGCCCTGCCCGAACGCCTAGAGGGTGAGGTTCTTCTTAAATTGGGAGACAACATCAGCACCGATGACATCCAACCGGCCGGGGCCTTTCTGCCGCTGCGCTCCAACGTAAAACAATACGCCTTGCAAGCGACCTTCACCATGGTCGATAAAACCTTTTCCAAACGAGCCGTAGCGGCACGCGATGCCGGCGGACACGGATTCATCGTGGGTGGCGAAAACTACGGTCAGGGCAGTTCCCGCGAACATGCCGCGCTGTGCCCCCGGTGGCTGGGCGTCAAGGCGGTGATCGTGGCGCAGTTCGCCCGGATTCACGTCGCCAACCTGGTCAATTTCGGCATCGTACCGCTGCTCTTCGCCGATGTAGCGGATTACGATAAGATCAACCAGGGTGACCAACTCGCTATCGATGTCTCCAACCTTGAAGGGGATTTAGTATTGGAGGCAGGCGAACAGAAGATCCCCCTAAAACCGGCCTTTGGGCCCAAGGATATCCCTGTCCTGAAGGCCGGCGGCGCTTTGCCTTTCTTTAAGTTCCATAATTAGTGATTCATTCCCCGATCCTTTTTGGGTTGATGTGCTAACCCATTTCAACACCGGAAAGGATCGGGATCCTTCATTTCTCAGCTGTTTCAGCTAGGAGCCTGTCGGACTTAGGTGATCGTAGCGAGGGAACGACGATTTGAGACAGATTATTCGATCCTTTGAGGCGAATAGCCGTAGCGTGTAACGAAAAGGATCGGGAGATCTGGCCAAATTCGGCTTTTCCGCAGTAGCTCACTCCTAAGCCCCACCGGCTCCTAACAAACCGACTCCGCTGGCGAATTTTGCAAGAGACTCATTAGATATAGATCATGAAATGGATCGATAAAATACCCTTGCTATCGCTGGCAATAATCGCCCTTGCCCTGGGGCTTGCGCCCTTCGTTCCTGAGCCCCATTTGTGGCAAAAACTCAAAATGTTAGCCGAGGGCACCTTAGTGCGACCGCTAGATATCTTCGACCTCGTCTTTCATGGCGCAGGACCCATGCTACTGATGATTAAGCTCATCAGAATCGGTATGCTTACTAGATAAAATCGCTGATCATTCATCTACTGAAGGCAAACCGCCATGCAGTTCACACTCGATGAATTGTACCGACAGCTCGGCAGCAAGATTTCCGGTGTGACCTCGCTTGATGATGCTCGGGCGGGTGAAATCGGGTTTGTTGAAAGAGCTATCTGAGCGCCTGAAGGAGCTGGAGCAAAGGCAGGACGAAGACGAGTTTACTGCGACTGATATCTCGCGTTGGCAGAATGAATATCTTGCCGTGGTCAAAGAAGGTGAACGCCTATTTCATGGTGGATTCAAGAGTAAGAATACCGTCTCCTGTGATCAGTGTCATCCGAATGCCGCCGACACTCACCCCGAGACCTATCCTAAATTTCAACAGCAGCTAGGGAAGGTTGCTGTTT
This sequence comes from Gammaproteobacteria bacterium, assembly GCA_024222475.1. Taxonomy (GTDB): domain Bacteria; phylum Pseudomonadota; class Gammaproteobacteria; order JAAEPA01; family JAAEPA01; genus JAAEPA01. The sequence continues at coordinate 16,599 of JAAEPA010000169.1, forward strand.
TATTCGAGATGGTCAACTGGTGTCTAATGAACCCGCTGGAAAGCGAAGCCCTATCGGCAGATGATGCACAGATGACGGCATTGCAAGCCTATATCGTTCATGAACGCCGCGGAGTTAAGCTGGAACCAGGGAAGCATTGAAATCCGCAAATGGTTATATTCTGAATTCAAGATTGTAAAAAAAGAACCCAGTATCTTCATCGATCCCCATAGTAATATGGCAGGATCAACTTACGGATTATATTGACAAGCAATAATCAGCAAGGCAACATGCTCGGCATGATTTTCCGCATCCCTTCCAATCTGGCAGTCAAGCAGCCTGTACGCATGCATATATGGTGCGCGTACAGCGGTTGTAGCCTGGAGAAAGCGTTTTAGAATATTAGTTTTATTATTCGTTTTCAAGAGGCCGCAGCCCGCAAGGACTGCGGCCTTTTTGCTTTTTAGTCCCGTAAACAAGGAATGCTACCGTAATTATTTCATTCGCATTCCTAAAGGTAAATAACATGTCGGTACCCGCGGCATTTGCAGGCGTTATTCTGATCTGGTCTACCACGCCGCTGGCGATTCAGTGGAGCAGTGAAGGTGGTGGTTTTCTGTTTGGCGTAACCGCACGGATGGCGCTTGGCCTGCTGTTTTGTGCAATTGCTGTACGCTTGGCCGGAGTAACAGTGCCTTGGCATAAACAGGCACGAGCCGCTTATCTTGCGGCGGGAGCGGGCATTTATAGCGCAATGTCGCTTATTTACTGGGCAGCTCAATATATACCTTCCGGCTGGATCGCCGTGTTGTTTGGTCTGTCTCCCTTATTAACCAGCGTATTTTCAGCCTGGTGGCTGTCGGAAAAAAGTCTGAGTTTTGCCAAGCTAAGCGGGTTGCTGCTCGGGATAGCCGGGCTCGCCGTTATCTTTGGTGGTGGGGCGCAGGTGGGCGACAATGCCCGGTACGGCATTGCTGCAGTTGTGCTATCAACGATTCTACACGCGGCAAGTACGGTCGGAGTAAAACGCTTTTCCGTTCAGGTGCCGGCAATGGCGGTTACCGTAGGAGGCCTGGGTGTAGCCGTGCCGGCATTTATCATCACCTGGTTTTTATTTGACGGTGCATGGCCGGATGCCTTGCAGGAAAGGGCCAGATTCTCGATCGTTTATCTTGCTCTGTTTGGCTCCGTGCTGGGGTTTATCTGGTACTTTTATCTGTTGCACAAACTCGATGCGGTTAAGGTGAATCTGCTGACGCTAGTGACCCCGGTTACTGCACTGATGCTGGGTAGCTGGTTGAATGGCGAAGAGTTGCTGCCAAGTGTATGGTATGGGACCGGACTGATTCTGCTGGGTATGGGCATGCACCAGTGGGAGCTCTTGGTGCGCAAATCTAGGTAAATGGAGTAACCCCCTATAAAGAGATGCGTGTGATTGTTTACCGCCAAAGCGCTGGATCAGGGTGACAACTACGGTTACGGTCTGCGAGCGTTTCAGTCTGGCTTGTTTGATCAGAAATGTGGAAATGGCGCGGTGGGTGACCTGCAAACCCGGTGAGAGCAGATGTGGATGGGCAGGGAACGAGAGGTGGGGCATCGGCTTTCCGGTGTGTTTCGTGTTTTCAGGCCGTTATCCGTTGTGCCGCCAATTCCCCGCACCCTCACTTTACAACCGGTTCACCCGGTTGATATTTCATGGGTTCATTTCCAAGCGTGATATCGATCAAGGCCCCCAACGTCCAGTTGATATCTCCCCATCCGTCGATTTCATTCTTTGGGATGATTTTCACGCGATTGTCCGAAATCCCATACCCGTGTTTCAGGAAACTCCAAAAGTAAGCGGAGTTAAAACAAAATTCCCTCAGGTACTTATCCTTGGTTTTCGGATGCCGCTTTTGCAATTGATCCCAATCCGTCGAACAGAATTCACCGCCCCTGACTCGAAGCGCTTTGAGGCCAGCTGCCTGTTCCAGGCCCAGAATCTTAAAGGTATAATAAAAAGAGGAAAGGGCGAAAAAATTCCCATCCATTAGCGGGACGGCTTCTTCCCTGAATATACAGTGCGGACCGGCACATTCTAGGTTTTCGCAAAGCGCGTCGAATTTATCCGAAATGTCTGAGGCGCATCGGACGAACCCGCCGGTTTCATCCGCGGATAAACCGGGCGGATAGCAGTTTGCCGTGCCCGCCAGTTCGCGGGCCTCGTTTACCCCCATGTACAGATAACTCCTTGTGAATATATCGTATGTTTTGCCTCGCAGCACGCGCTGAACCTTGTGTTTCGTAAACGCAGCCGAGGGCGTGAATGCGACTTGAGTCGAGGCACCGCCCATTTCCAGAACCCCCTCTCGGGTTTTCGAGGAGTCGAAACGGTCGTCCAGGTAATTTATCCCAAGCCAGGCGTAAAGCCCCTCGTATGCTCCAGAAATGACCACGGCGGTTTTGAAATCGAATGTACCGTCCTCGATAAGGAATCTGCTCACCTCTTTCAGAATCCGTTCACGCCTGGCGTCGCTGATAAGTCGCATTCCGGCGGTTGCCAGTAGATAGAGCGGCGTGTTTTTTTGTTTCGGCGCATCGATTTTCTCTTTTGCCGCCACGATCAATTTCCCCAGGTCCTTGCGGGTCTGCCCGGGGTTTGTCTCATACTCGGAGATTCCGGGTTCCACCTTGCTGCTCCCCAATAGGGTAATTTCCGGAATCTCGCTATTTGCATTGGAACCGACCTCGTAAATATAGATACGTGATCCCGAACTCCCCGCATCGATGATCAGCGCGTGGTCGGGTCTGCTTGAAGCCGTTTCGACCCGGGGTTGCGGGGCCGCGCATCCCGCCAGGACGATAAGTACACACGCCGCAACCAGATACCGTTTGAAGCCATTCAGGAGAGAGTTCCCCGAGGAACGAAAATACATGATAGTTTCCATATGTTTTTTGTGGCGGGGATTTTATCCGTCGCGAATAGGAAATCGCTCCGACCTACTGTTCGCTTCTAAAGCAGACACCCTCCTCCTACGCTTGATTGACGGTCATGGGTCGCTTGCTGCCTTTAAGCGGTCGCAGTCCCGCCCAAGGGTGTAACCCGCCAAACGCGTATGCCCCTGCAAATATTGAAATCACCTTCCATGGCACTGGATTCCCGCCAATCCATGGCGGGAATGACGATATGCCGCATTGTTTTGTGTCGTCA
>JAAEPA010000170.1 GCA_024222475.1 Gammaproteobacteria bacterium
CATAGCTATGCCCGAAGTTCCGATATAACGGCAAATTCTCACTGCAGCGGCGGCAAAATCATGGAAAATGGATCACACAGCGCACCAAGCTTCAGAGGCATTGAAAGAAGCAGGCGTTTATGCCAACGATCAAGATCGGAAGCAACCTTATCTGGGGGATATCTGTTGAAGTGGTTCTGCTTATGAAACCAGTATGCGATTTTTCCACGATGTGCAGAATTGAATTGAAATGAGCCGTGTTGCGGTCAAATAGTCAATCAGTTTTGAAGCGACAGGAAAGGAGCTCGAGTTTGTTAAAGTGGTTTCTTCACTGCTCAATGGTTGTCCTCGCAATATTTTTTTTCTCCATAACCAATACCTACGATGTCAAGAGTTCTGAGGATAAATTAGATTGGGATAGGTATTCGTCATTCATCAACGAGCAAAACTTTGACGAAGCCTGGGGGTTGATAAAAGATGTTGATGGAGGGTCAAATTCTGAAATATTTGTTGAAAAGGGTATGCTGTTGGGAAGTGGTCAACTCTCATCTGGCGTACAAAGATGTGAGGCGGTCCAGCAATTAGAAGCAGCGCTAGAATTGGGCGCTTTGGGAGTGCTAGGTCTTCTGAATTCGCTCTATGGCGGGGATTGGATTTCTATCGCCTCGATCGAAGGAAACAGAATTGCGCTTGAGATGATGGCTTGGCGCATTCTGGATTACCCAAAAAATGAGCACGTTTTTTTTGTTTTTGACAAGAATAGGGCAGCGCGTGAAGCAGCGCCTTACATGTATCGTTCTGCAGAATTGGGTAATGAAGCGGCTATTCGCCGGCTTGCACGTTTAAGCAGAGAATATCCAGAAATATTCAATCGAGAGAAGAAGAGTGGTGATTTGCCTTGGGCGGATTTTAAAGAAATCTATTGCCCAACAAGGGTTTATTGACTGGAGGATAGATATTAAAATGTCTGGCATTTCCGAATGCCTATCAGAGGCTCAAAACCTCGCGCCGGCCGGAATAGCGAATTCGGCTCAGAATTGACCGCTGAGGGCCGTTTCCTTGTTCAATAGAGGAAATCGCGGCCCCTGCACTGTTTGCTTGTCAGGGCTTAGCTGATGAATCGAAGAGGGCGATCATGATCATCACGATTGCATCCATCGAAAGATGGTGCTGGAAAATCGACGTTTGCTCAAATATGCCCAATCAAAGGCTTTAGAAAAGGTTTCACTGTTTGGACTAGACTTCAACGAAGAGAATTTGGCGGCAGCATTTGTTATTTGGGGCCGCACACCAATGTAGTCGCTTATTACTGTGACCCTCACATCCAAAAATCTGCGCACTACAAGTTCTTTGTTGGTTTGCGAGACTCCAAGCTTTGAGAGCATCGAATCAAGGAGATAGGTGTCCAGTATTTCCTCGACACTTAAACTCTCTATATCAGTTTGCGTTACCATCTGCGCTTTTTCGGGCCGCGGAAGCAACGTTTCAATGCCATTTCCGGTACGTAGCAAAATGCCGTACATGGAAGCCAGCAAAAATGGAATGGAAACGGCAGTTGCGGCACCGCCAACAATGCGAAATCGGGTACGCGCCCGCTCCGAATTCGGGTGAGATGGTAGCAATCCTATCACACCAGTTGCCCCACCAAGTAGAGCAAATAGCAGTGGCAGCACCACACCAACGACGGGGCTTGAACTCATTCCGACCAGCAGTCCAGCTACACCACCGAGTGAAATACAACCCAAATAGTAGATCCACATAAAAAGCACTCCCCACTAATACGATTTTACTACAATTTATTGGGGTGCGCCAATTTGATACTACCGGTATTTTTCCTTGAGCTGCGGAACGACCTGCAGTTTGCATGAACCAACTGACGGGTTGAGACGAACGAGACATGGTCCCTGAGCTGAGATGCTGTACGCCTTACTCCTGTTTGGTTGGGTTTCGTCAAAATCAGGAACCCAGACATCGTCGAGCCCATGTTTCGCCGCGGCTTCGAGGATGGCATGGCTGAGCAGCGAGGTCGTTTTGTTGCGCGCACCCTTGGGCCGACCCTTGCCAGCATTGGGGGGCTTTCCAGAATTCGTCACTATTTTAGTGATCCTTGTGATGAGCTCGATATGGTTCTGGGTTTCGAGATTTGTTTGACACGGACTCGACTCACCAGTGGGACTCTCGGCATGATTGAATTGCCATGGCCGAGCGATCCCGACTAATCCAACCAATTGCAAAGGGGCAGTGCATCTACTGCCTGAAACACTCTCAAATGCTCTCCAAAGAGCATGTGATTCCAATGGGGCTCGGCGGAAAATACATCCTCCCAAACGCTAGTTGTGAAAGCTGTCGGCAGATTACTTCCGCGTTCGAAACCATCGCACTGAGGCATGTTCTCGGACCAGGCCGCTACCAGACAGGGATCAAGCCAAAGAAAAAACATTCACGACCAAAGAGTTGGCCAGCTCATAAGGTGTTGCCTGATGGGACAAAGAAAAAGGTGCAAATACCGATCGATGAGTTGCCGTTTTTCATGCCCTTTCCGACTTTCAAAGCCTTTCCAGTAGTCTCAGCATTAATGCCTAAGGGGCACAAAGCCACAGAAAAGGAAGGGGCGCTAATTGTTGGCAACAATCCCTCATATGCTGAGCAGACTCTCAAGAAATATGGAGCTGACCACTTCCCGATTAGAAATGATCATCATGCGTTTTCCCGCATGCTTGCGAAAATCGCCCTAAGTTATTGTGTCAAACACTTCGGTTATGGCTGTGTCTTGCCGCTTGTAGGCCCATTGATTGTTGAGCCAATCGTCAACTATGTTCCCGCCGTTGCGAGCAGCGAAAGAGTATTGAAAAGCACAGACAGGCTGTCGCTAAAACCCGGCTACAATCACGCGATTGCACATCATTACAATGACAAAACAAAGCACATTCTGGTGCAGATCGATCTCTACAAAAACTTAGGTGCACCAACATACTATGTGATGACAGCGGTCAAGGCTAAGCCACACGACTATTTCATGCTGACTGTCGGTTCATAGGTTGGATCAGAAATACTGCGGCCGGTAAAAGCCCTCTCAAACCAGTGCCCGCCCGCCCGGGGAATTCGGTAGGGGCAGCAAATTGTTCTAGTCGCAGCCCTGATCAGCAAGTATTATTGAGTTGAACGGATTCATCCGCGCTACAGCCCCCCCGAGTATGCCTCAACTCGGGCCAATGACCGGGAAAGGAGTAGCAATGATGAAAAAGTTCAAAGTCGGCCGAGATGCGTTGACTGGGAAATTCATCCCGGTGAGAGTCGCGCGCCGCCGCAAGGCGACCGCGATTGTCGAAACCATCAAGGTCAAAAAGAAACGTAGGCGCTAGCCTATAATTCTTCCGAGCGGTGTTTCTTTGCCGAGGTGCCGCTCGGTTTCCATTTCCAACTGATTCTATTAACGACTGGTTAACACGGTGCTTTGGGCCTGCTTCATAGCAATGTGTTGACCAAATCCCATTCCATCGGCAGACCGCCAAGAGGCGCTTCAGTGAGAGGCGGGGCAGGTGTTGTCCGGCTTGAGGAACGCCGGGCGCATATGCACACAAGTTGTGAATAGCGGGCACGTACGCACCAACCTGTACCGAGAGCTTGATATTTGTCGTAAAATAGTCCTGCAACCGATTCGGCTTGCAAAAAGAAGCTGGCCTCAGCCCCACGCTAAAGCCAGCTCCTGATGATAAACCCGCACTTTATTACGGTGCTGACCGTGCGCGGGTTACCTGACAAAAAGGGTTTCGTGTGCCCCGTTGACACCGGTAATTATACGAATCCATTTGAGTCGGGCAAGTACGGTCAGTGCACAACGCCATAAGGAGAAGAATTATGGCATCTGTGACTTGGCGGACCTGCGGAGATGATGGCCACTGGTGCAGCCTACAAGACTTGAACCTCAACTCCATCGAAGAAAAACGTGGTGTTTACATTATCTGGCACGAGGGGAACCCGAGCCAAGTTGTGCGTGTTGGCCAAGGCAACATCGGCCAACGGCTTGGCGAGCACTGCGGCGATATGGAGATCACCGCATATGCCTCATTCGGAAAACTGCGCGTCACATGGGCGTCTGCACCGGAGGCTGATCTTGACGGGATTGAGCGTTATCTTGCGGATACGTGGCCCCCACTAGTCGGAGATGCGTTTCCGGATACTGCTCCGATTGCGGTGAATTCACCGTTTGCGTGACTTCCTGAGAGGCCAAGATGCAGTCCAGTGTTTCGCGTAGCTTCATGTATTGAAACCACGCCCACGGCGGCTCTTGGCCTGTCGCCAATTTTGCATCTGCCCAGTCGCGAATAGCTTGAAGGTCAGGTTGTTTCATAGGCGAATATGGCGCTGATTCTGGTTAATGCCCGGTAAAAAAGCGCATTTTCAAGCGGTGTCGCATTGAGCAATTCTAGTTTCACCGGAGCGAAGCTGAGACAAATGGAGACCAAGGTATGAGTAATAAAAGAAGGCCCGGTGTGTGGATTGCTGGCGGTGGTATGCAGCTGGCTGATAAATCTAGCCCCCCACAATTGGCCAATCCGATTCACCAGTCGTTCTTTCCTAAGATTGGAGAGTTGATCGTTGTATGGTCGTTGATGGAACGCAAATTGAACCTGCTACTCAAGTCGCTCCTCGAACTCAATGGGGCTGCGGATCCGAAATTGAACGCGCTTGGTTTTGACCGGAAACTCAAGCTCTGTTTGGCTGAATGGGAGAAATTCAGTACCGGTTCGGATGATCTGCGAAAGTTCCTGATACCCGCTATCAAAGACATTCGGCACGCAAAAGTCCTCCGAGATTCAATAGCACATAAGGACCTCGATTTTGGCCTGCATCCGAAGGGCGATCACTGCATTAGATTTCACAACAATACGCGCGCAAAACAAATGTCGAAGTATTTTTATGTGGAAGATTTTAGTTCGGCCATCCAATCAGCCCAAAGTGCCGCTGGCTATCTAGCTTGGATATGTGACCGAGAATCTGCTTGGCCTCTGGCAGAGGCTGATGCGGAAAGGCTGCGGACACTGCCAAACACAGGTCACTGGTAAGTGGGCCTGGGCAAATCATCTCGCCTTGACCACCCGGGTTTTGGGCAACTCGGGATCAACACACGGCTTCGCGCTGGGCGACATCCAGGCGTTGTCTGTCCGTCGAACCTCACCTAATCGGATAGCTGCCGCTTCGAGAATGGCGTGGCTGAGTAGAGAAGTGGTTTTAATGCGCGCACCTTTTGGGCCGACTCTTGCCAGCATTGGGCGGGCGCCGTTTTCCAGCAGATTTTTCTATTTTACTCGCCATGATGATTCACGCTTCCGTCTGATGCGGCAGCCCACGCCTCGAGATTTCTATGTGTTATCATCCACCGCAAAAGCAACTGAAATGAACAGGTCTTCCAATGTCAGAGAGGATACCCATTTTCGGCCGGAGTGAGTTACTCACATATTTCCGTCCTCATCTTGGATGACAATCTCTCATCTTGCTGTAATTAAACGCCAATAGAGGAGGAAAAAATGTGCGATTGCTCGATTGGAAGGTGGATGGTTCCTGATGGCACCGTGACACTTGCCAACACTGATAAGGATTCCTTCTACAGAGTTTTCAACGATGGGCCAGGGAACATAACTGTGACAGGAGAGGGTCTGTCCCCGGGTCATTGCAAGGATGTCAGAGCTCCCGGAGGCCTGTTACAAGTGACTGGCGGCCCCGCCGCCGGAAGATACAAATATTTGGGCGCCATTTAATCCTCCCGAATATTCCAAAAAACTGAATTTGGATCCACGGCGGCGTGAGTGTGTGGCAATCAAACAACGGCCGTGGATTGTCAGCGACTCCGCCAGCCGGCACTCCGCTTTGTTCGCTGCCTGTATGAAACGAGCTGAGGGAATCGAACCCACCTTGGCGGCTTGGAAGGCGGTTAACTCGCCTTGAGCAAGTCCGCTCGATCTGATCCCGAACAAACCCGCTCCATAGCAATGGGCTGGACAAATCTCATTCCATCGAGCCAATGATTGACAGGGTTTTGGTTCACTCTGAAATCGCGATGGAAACTTTCGCAGCCTTGATCCTGCGCCTCATCGATTTGAGCGAGATTACCTTTCCGCTGGTAAAATGATCCGCCAGAAGCTCATTCGCCTCATCAATGAGAAATCTATAGCCGCCTTTGAACCACTCACCCCTGATGCGAAGACCGAGGCTGTCAAAGTGATTGTGCAGCCTCGTTTCCAACCAACCATCGGAATGTGATTTGCAGTAAATCAGATCTACGATTTCAAGTTCTACGGGACTTGCGACTTGCAAATCAGACAACCGAAGACGCGGACGTTCGGCCCTTCCGACCTTGCATGGGCTGTTGTCGCGATCGTTGACTTGCACAATGAAATACACGGCACGAAAGCCGAGTTGATGTGCGTATCGTTCTTCTTTTGGGGATGGAGCTGCCATCAGACGTGATGCTTCGATTATTCAAACCTATAACAAACTAGGTATATATCTGTCAAATGTCGGCTTCCGTCGATCTGATTCCAACAGTCTGAAAACCCCAGTCAACTGCCAGAATATCAAGGCAATTCTTCAATTCCCGGGACATTTTCAATTGATACCATTTTGATGATGCAAGTTGCTTTATAAAGATGCATTGCCCACACACCTGCTCGACTAGATTATAGCGAACCGGGCCAAGCCGCCTCTGCACCTCTGCCAGTGCCTTTGCTGCATCTATCAACCGGTCGGTGATTGGATCCGTGACACCTCCGCCATCTACAGGCTCTTGAGTGAAATCGATCGCCCTGGCGCCAGCCCCACCCATCTGCTCATAGAGCCGACGAAACTCTGTCGCCGCCATCGCCTGGGGTTCCGTGACATAGCCGCGGGCAAGCATCCACATGACAGGGCTTTCCTTCATGTTGAAGGCTGCTCGGACCCGTTTTGGATTTCCCTTGTTACCAGCGTGCTCAGGCTGGAAGTTCGGATTATCGATTTCCATCACCTTGATCTGGAGGTGGGTGCTTGGCTTTTTCTTCTTGCGCCGCGCCATCACGATACCCTCTCTCGCGCCCATTCAAATTGCAGGAGCGCGTTGCTGTATTGTTGGGGGCCAGAGACAGCCGGGCAGAGCATCAGCGTCTCTGCGGCTTCCAGAATGCGGAGTTCAATGTGCTTGGGAGTCCACTCCGTGAAAGTCATGCCAGCCCCATGAACTTGAATTGTCATGTACGGCATGTGATCTTCGCGTCATCCGTGTACGGGGGATGGAAAGATGTCTGACAAGACGCCGGAAGAAAGCAAATCCGCTCCGGACTCGTCGCAGGACAGTCTGGGTGCAAGCGATCTGGCAGAAGGTGGCACACCGGATGCGCCCGTTGAACCAGTCGAAGGACGATTTACCCGTTGGGAACGATGGGTTGGACCAAAGGTCAGGCGTTTTGAGCGGAGCCCAACTGTCCAGGTGGTCGCGATTGCTGCGGCCGTTGCCGGCTTTATTGGTCTTTGTATTACCGTTGACCTGCCACTGAGAATTTCCTCCATCTGCATTTAGAGTCCGGCCCTTAGTTGAAGGACGGACTGATGAAGAAGAGACGTTTTAGCGAAGCGCAGATCATTGCGATTTTGCGGGAGAATGAGGCTGGTGCGAAAGCCGGTGATCTTGGTCGCAAGTACGGTGTATCTGAAGCG
>JAAEPA010000171.1 GCA_024222475.1 Gammaproteobacteria bacterium
GCAAACAGCGGCCCCTAGCTAGAGCCCATCCTGAAACGCGGTTTTTTCGGGTTCTGATTAATCGCGAATAGAAACCATCATGGGGTTTTTTCGCTCGATTTGATGGAATCCTGCAATCAAGGGAAATTCAAGGCACATTGAAAGGGATCAGAGGGGAATTTAGGCAGAGGACGGCCATACTCCTAATCCCGAGCTTGATTATGGTTGCCGGGAACAGGGCCGGCAAGCCGGTCTACGTGCTCAATCGTGCCAAGGTAATCAGATTGTAAGCCACCACCGAGCACCACGCGTAGGATTTGAACCCCTCCAGGCTTTTCCAAGTACAGCGGTATAAGCCAAAGGCCCGCTTTAAGCAGGAGATGTTGCCTTCGATGCCGGCACGAAACTTGACCAACTTCCGATAGACCCAGTTGCTTTTTGTCATATCCGCGACCTTGAGCATGTTCTTCTTATGGAAGGCTACATCTTTGATACCAGTCTGCTTGGCCTCCTCCAGGTTGGGCCTGCTGGCGTAACTTCCATCGAAACATGCCTGGCGTGGCAGTCGGCCGTAGATCTTTTTCTGACGTTCGATCATGGGAAGCGTCCGCGTGGAATCGGCTGGGTTGCCCTTCTCAATTACAAAATCGAGAACCAGCCCGCTTTTCCCAGTGGTAAGGTTGACCTTGTGGCCAAATTCAGATGGGCGTGCGCCACGCTTGATCACGTCGGTATGGGGCTCGAATATACTGAGTATTTTTTCGCTGGCCGGCACCTTTTCGTCTTTTAAAACCCGCCTTGTGGCTTGGTCAACGACCTGGTTGGCCAGAGTCAGTAGGTCTTCTGCTTCCTGTTTCCATAAGACCACCATTGGGTCCTTGAGCCCCGCCTTATCAATCATTATCACCAAGGCAAGTGCGTAAGCGGCTATTTTCTTCGTATATGTGATCAATTCCTTGTAGGCCTTCTTGATCGCGATCTCTTTCCGCATGTAATCCAAGCGTTGTGACCGCTTTTTACAAGCCCTTGTGTGGTCCTGAAAGGAAAAGGCCGGCATTCCTTCGATCTCTTTAGCTTCGTGAAGCATCCTGGTGAGCACACGAGCTACATCCCAGAGCAGGCTTGAATCTGTAGGAGGGTGTATGTTGGTCTCCACCACTGTACTATCCGTGCGGATCACGCGACCCTTTTCTATGTTGTCAATGACGGCGCTTTGGAGAAGACATCTGTTGATCTTTTCCCAGGTAGTGCTTTTGATACCCTTGATGTTTGCTTGGAGGGCTGATGCTGATGGCTTTTGTCCCCCCACTCGGGTAAAGGCTCGGAAAGTATCTGAGTCGCCAAGGTGGAATTCCAACTCTTCATACGTGAAGCCCTTATGCTGCTTGAGAATCGCGGTTCGCAAAACGGTGTCAACAGTTAGCCCTTGCCGTCCGGTTTGCTTGGCGTTCTTTGGGCAAAGATCCTTGGCAATCCAAACGAGGAACTCGGGATGCAGGTCGAGGGTAGTCGATACCACCTGCAATTCATCGCTGATCGGATGGTCAGAATAGAACTCCCAAATGTTCATTTGGGGCTGCGATTTTTGCTTCATTTTGCACCGTCCTGATTTCAGTTAACTTGTTTAACATCAGCATGTTAAACAAGGAGAGACTACCACAAATGTGCACAAAATGGAAGACAAAATACCACATAAACTAAATATTTTCAGGCGGTTAGCGTTTCAGGATGGGCTCTAGCTAGCCCCGGTTCTCCCTGTTATGCATCACACATAGTTGTGGAAATTGCCGCTACCCTTTCGATTCTTTACCCTATGACCGTTCCCAACCTCGGAACGCCGGTATCTTTTTTGAGCCCACCGTTGGATTGGCGGCCAGATTCCGGCATAATGACCGCAGGTGGCCAGTCGCTGAAAGGTGGGTTCGGTTTCCCACAGTTCGTGGAGAACATGGCAGATCGCCAGCCCTGAGACACGATACGGCAGCAGACACTTCATCTCCGGAAAAATTATTGGCTGCGTCTGCAGCAGCATCGACTGAACCTGGACATTCAGAATCATCCGAACACAACAACTTGAAAGAAAC
>JAAEPA010000172.1 GCA_024222475.1 Gammaproteobacteria bacterium
AAGTCCGCGATGCGCTCAAACTGCGCATTACGATCTCGATGCTCTCCGGTGCTCAGGCGTTGTTGCGCTTTACGCTTCACATAACCGTGCTTTTTCAACAGCTGCTTCACCACCGGCTTACTGATCACAATCCCTTCGGCGCTCATATGATCGATAATCTCCTGATAGGTCAGATTCGTCCAACGGACCTGCTCTTGCATCGGATCCCCAGCCGTGTAATTCTCTAGAACCATCAGGAATATCTCGTCAATCTCCTTGATTGTCTCTAAGGCGCGGCTCCTGGATACACTGCTTATTACATTGGTAGGGTAGCAATAGCCCAAGGGTTCAGACTAGAATAGAGGGCCATCCTCATTGCGCCCGTAGCTCAGCTGGATAGAGTACCTGGCTTCGAACCAGGCTGTCGGGAGTTCGAATCTCTCCGGGCGCGCCAATCATTTCAATGACTTATGGCATATGACCTCTGAGCATGCATATGGCAAGTCACCAATAAGTCACCAACCTGCCGCTTTTCAAGCCTCGATAGCCGCGGCGAATTGTCCCGCCGGCGAGACAATCAAGCCAGTGATCTTGTTGGTCGGGTTCAAGTGCGGCGACTTCGCGGTGGTGAGACCAGGATAGAATTTGGCGCCGGCGCCAAATTTCGATATGTTCCGCAACCCATTTCGCGTCGGCGATCGATTGGTGGCTTTCGGGAAATTCCAGACGGTGTACGGCTTGCAGTCGTCATCGTGGAAATTGCCGATTTTACCGAAATCTGCAGTTTTGCAATTTTCGGTGTGTATAAGAAGCATAAACGCCCCTTTCCCCAAAGTCGAGGTGTATCAAAGACACTGAAATGGTGCACGATGGCCCCATGGAAGACCTTTTGAATTGCGTAATCTCAGCGAATTCCACTTTCTTCCGAGGTTTTTCCCAGGAAGAAAACGGATTTCCCGCCAGCAAACAAGCCAAAGCCCTTGCCGCGACCGCGATGATCGCAGTTTTTTGAATCGTGAGGGGGGGGGGTGTACGAAAAATCAGTCGAACAGATTCCCTTGCGGTGGTGCCCGGGTTTGCGGCAACGGTACCGGTTCAGCCAATGCGACCTTATTGTCCAGGTGGGTGAGTATCTTGTCGATGACCAGGGGGGCTTCGATACAGGCGATGACTTTGACCGCACCGCCGCACGTGGAGCAGGTTTCGATGTCGATATTGAACACCCGCTTCAA
>JAAEPA010000173.1 GCA_024222475.1 Gammaproteobacteria bacterium
CATCAACCCGCATATCCCAGATGGATTGACAAAGACGACCTGATGGATTCTGGTTTGTTATGGCAAATCAATGCATTAGGTGGCCAAGATGCCGGATTTTCAGGGCGGTATTACGGGTGAATCGGTTTCAGCACCTTTGAAGGTTGGTTTTGACCGGCGTTTGAAGCTCCAATTCCATGGCGCCAAGCTTAGTTCGGACGGCGGTTTGCTGCTGTTTAGGGAACTGGACGATGCACTGGGCTTAACCGAGATGGCCTCATGGGAACTGCGGGATAACCGTACCGGTAAGAACTCTCGTCATGGAACGACGGCCATGTTCCGCCAATCACTGTTTGAGCGTGTTGCCGGCTATGACGATGTCAATGATGCTGGGCGGCTTTCGCGTGATCCAGTGATGCGGCTGATAAGCGGTGGGAGAGATTTCGACCGATTTGCCGCATCAGAAAGCCAGATGGGAAGGTTCGAGACCAGTACGCTGACCGCTTTCAAGAACCCGGCAGCACTGGCCAATCTTTCCGGCAAGTGGATTGACCGTGTTCGACAACTGCGCAAACGCCCCAACCTGATCCTGGATATCGACAGTTCGGAAAGCCCGGTGCATGGATCACAGGAAGGTTCTGCCTATAACGGCCATTTCGGCTGCAGCTGCTATCACCCACTTTTCGTCTTTAACCAGCATGGTGACCTTGAGCGTTGCTCGCTTCGCCCCGGCAATGTTCACAGCGCCCATGATTGGC
>JAAEPA010000174.1 GCA_024222475.1 Gammaproteobacteria bacterium
ACATCTCTTTGACATATTTCCTCCGATACGCCACGGCGCAGCCCACCGGGTTGGAGATGGAACCGAAAAACACCATCTGGCCTCGATAAACAAAGCGTTGTAGAAACATGTACAACGATTCACGGTAGATGTTGGTAATCCCTTTCATCAACCGTTTGAACCAGTTCCTGCCCGGTTTGATGCGGGCATTGGGACGCATCTTAAGGAACTCTTGCATCTTTTCGGTCTTAAGTATCCGCTTGCGGTCCCGTTCGCGCAGCGGTAAAATCGTTCCGCAGGCACTGGCAATGCCGACTCCTTTATAAAGCTCTTCCACGGTGCGCTGGATATAGTTGCGCGATTCCAGCACCGTGTCGCCGTCCAGGATAAACTCCACATCCGCTTCGGATTCCCGCGACTGACGCTTTAACGTCGGCGTCTTGCCGATGGATTTAGCGCGCTTGATGATCTTGATATCCATCAGGTTGGCGGCACAGAATTCACGGGCATATTGAATCGTATCGTCCTGGCTGCCGTCATCGATCAAAGTGATGGAGTGGGGCACCAGGCTTTGGCCTGCTAAAGAAGCCAGACAGTGAGCGATGTTGCGTTCTTCGTTCAACGCGGGGATTACGACCGCTACCCTGGCTTTGCGCCAATCTTCCTTAGGCGTGGGCACTGTTTTGTCCGGTCCGCGCAATAAACCGATCAGGCTTAACAGCGTATTGGGACTCGCTATAAAATAAGGTGTTGTAGCCATTTTCCTCTCCTTTTGCTTCGATTTTTTCGTACTCTTCCCGGCACTCCCGGTCGATCAAGTCAAGTATGGTTTTTTCCAACGTCCATTTGGGGGTGAAGGACGTCAGGGCCTGCAATTTTTTCACTGAGGGCCTGCGGTGGAAAATTTCATCGAATTCCTTGCCGTAGGCTTCTTCATAGGGGGTGTGAGTAATGGTGGTCATGGTGGGGGATTTTTCTTTCACCAATTGGGCCAGCTCATTAATACTGACTTCATGTTGACGGCCCACATTCACAATTTCAGCCACGCTGTTGGGATTATCGATCAACAGGTCCAAAGCCACCACTGCATCCCGTACATCCAGGAAACAGCGGGTCTGGGTGCCGTCGCCGTAAACGCTGATAGGTTTGCCGCTAACCGCCTGTTTCACGAACCTGGGTGCCACCATGCCGTAAATCCCGGTTTGCCTGGGTCCGATCACATTAAAGAAACGGACGATCCTGACATTCATATTATGCTGCCTGGCATAAGACAGGCCGAACAACTCATCCGCCATTTTACTGACCGCGTAATTGCTGCGGGGGGTCATATGACCGCTGACCACCGGTTCCATCTCTTCGCTCAGGTCGATACCCGGGGCATCGCGGTTGCCGTACACTTCCGAGGTGGAAGCGATCAGGATATCGGGGTTCCAGGCACAGGCTTTTGCCGCCCGCAGGATCCGCTCCGTACCTGCAATATTTACCGCCAATACACTGATGGGTTCCTTGAGAACTTTAAACATACCTACAACCGCCGCCATATGATAGATACGGTCGGACCAACATACTGCTTTTTCAATTTCTTGCCAGGTTAGAATATCGGCTTCCTCGAAACGAAAATTACTGTCCTTTAAAAAAGGCCTGACATTTTCTATTGAACCGGTACTCAAATCATCGACAGCCAGCACGCTGTCGCCCCTGTTCAAATGATATTCCACGATGTGTGAACCGATAAAACCTGCGCCTCCAGTTACTAATACATGCATATTATCCTCCTTCTCCTTGATCTCTTTTAAGAAATTTGCTTTGCGCCATAATAAGGCTGGATTGAGTTGACCGAATAGGCCAGCCAGCCGACAGTTTCTTTATTGTGAACGTCCAGCGAGACATTATTGAGCTCACTTTCTTTCCGGACTGCCGGTTCATTTACCTTGATCTTGAAACCACAGCAATTGACGTCGGCAATACTGACACCCGGAGCTTTCAGTCCACT
>JAAEPA010000175.1 GCA_024222475.1 Gammaproteobacteria bacterium
CGCGAGCTGATCAAGCGCATTCGGCAGATCCACGAGGACAGCGATGGTGTGTACGGGGCGGTAAAGATCGCCGCTGAACTGAACGAACAAGGCTACCCCTGTGGGCGCCACAAAGTGGCTCGATTAATGCGTATTGCAGGCCTCAAGGGATGTCCCAAGACGACGTTCAAGGTCACCACACAGCGTGACCCGAGTCATCCGGTAGCGGACAATCTGCTTCAACAAGACTTCACAGCCGAGGGCCCGAACGAGCGTTGGGCGTCTGATATCACGTACATCTCGACCCACCAGGGCTGGTTGTTTCTTGCGGTGGTGATGGATCTCTATTCACGTCGTATCGTGGGTTGGTCGATGGGTCGTTGGATCAATCGGCACCTGGTAATCGATGCGCTGAACATGGCTATTGGACAGCGCTGCCCTGAAGGAGAACTGCTGCATCATTCAGATCGTGGTAGCCAGTATACGAGTGATGACTTTCGTGACGAACTGGACAAGCACAACATCCAATGCAGCATGAGTGCACGTGGTAATTGCTACGATAATGCCGTTGTTGAAAGCTTCTTTGGATTAATGAAACGTGAGCGAGTGAATCGTACACGTTACTTGACGCGAGATGACGCAAAAGCCGATGTGTTCGATTACATCGAATGTTTCTATAATCGCAAACGTCGTCATGGCTATCTTGGTAACATAAGTCTGGCTGCTTTTGAGGAGCATAACGAAAACACATTTCAAACGGTCCATTAAACAGGGGTCGAACCAAGCCGCGCAAGAGCCGCCGTTAGGCTAAGATGGTTAAAAAGGGCCGCTGCTGACCCCTTGCTGCCGTTCGCGAAATAGCA
>JAAEPA010000176.1 GCA_024222475.1 Gammaproteobacteria bacterium
GCAAACAAACTATGCTCCAACTTGCCTCGCCCTTACTTTTGGAGAGGATACTTAATTTAGAAATTACATTTCACAATAAGGAGGACAATTATGGAACTACAAGGAAGAAATTTATCAGAGGGAATGGGTGGCGACGATGTCAAACTGTTGCACCAAGAGCTGCAGCAGTTGGGCTATACGATCTCCTTGGATGAGGTCGAGCAAGGCCTCTACGATGGCGACACCATAGAAGCGGTTATGGCCTTTCAGCAGGCTCACAACCTGCAACAGACCGGCGTTGTTGACGAAGAGACCGCTAAGCGTATCAACGCTGCATCACAGCCAGAGTCCTTCGTCGTCAGGGGCAAAGTGCGGCAGGCAGACGGCAGACCGCTCGCCGGCGCAATCGTCCATGCCTTTGACCGCGATATGCGTTATGAACAGCTTTTGGGCCAGACCACAGCGGATGCTGCGGGCGGCTATCATATCGCCTATATGCGCCAACAATTTCGGCGGGCGGAGAAGGAACGGGCTGACCTGGTGATCCGAATGGTGGATGAGTATGGCAACGAGATCGCCGCCTCCGATATCGTCTTCAACGCCGAACCCGACCAGACCATCGACCTCACCCTGCAACCGGGCCAGTCCTGGGGGCTGTCGGAGTACGAGCGCTACCGGGAGGAGCTGGCTTCGCTCATTGAGAACGTGCCGCAGGCCGAGCTGACGGCTGAGGACTTGGCCTTCCTCAGCGGTGAGACAGGCATCTCGGCCGAACACCTGCGCCACCTCCGGCTGGACGCGCAGTGGAGCGAGCAACGCGACGTCGAACAAGCCGTCTTTTACGGCCTCTTCCGACAGGGCCTGCCAACAAACTACCACCGCCTGCTGGCCGAGAAGCCGTCGCGGCTGCGCGAGGCATTGAAAGCCTCTATCGAGCAGAATATCATCCCCGGTAATCTGGCGGATAACCTCGACGACATCCTGAAGCGGCTGCAGACGCTGGCGGTGGAGGCCGCTTTCGAGCCGGACGACAGAGCCGCTACTCCACCCCTCGGCCTCCTGCTCAACACCGCGCCTGACCTTGACGAAGAGCGGCAACACGAATTCGTCAGCTTCACGCTGCGCTACGAAGACGACGACGAGGGTGACTTTTGGAACAAGCTACGGGAAGAGACCAATCTGGATGATGAAGCAGTTGGCAGCGTGCTGTTCACATTGGAAAGCGTGCCTCTCCTGCATAGTCACCGGCCGACCTTGCAAGCCGTTCAGACTATAAAGGTCAATCGAGGCTGGTCGAAGGTACATAACCTGGCAACGCTAAACCGCGCTGAGGTTTTGGAGATCACCGCGCAGACAGCCGCCAACAATCCACCGCAGGGTTTTGAAAATCACGAGAGCTACGCCGAGGCGATTTCATACGGCTTGGAAGTGGCTTTCCCAACCGCAGTCGTAGCTCACGGTTTGTCGCAAGACCCCGACCTGGGTAGCGCCGATCTGAACGTTTTCTTCCAAGCGAATCAGGCCTTTGATCTGCTGCGTACGCCGATCAAGGACTTTCTGAACAATGGCGCCGTTCTGGATAATGTGCAGGATCGTGACACCCTACAAAACCAACTTCTGGAGACGCAGCGGGTGCTGCGCGTCGTGCCCGAGAGAAACCGCTTCGCCAACCTGAAATATATGAGCAGCCAAGGCTACACCTCAGCTTTCGCCGTGATGCGCACGGGTCAAGCAACTTTTGTCGAAACCATGACGCCCACGATGGGTGAGGCCGCGGCAATACATACCTACCAGAATGCACGCGCCCGAGCCGAATTCACCCAGATGTTCCATCAGCAACTCGGTGATTACCTCACCTCCCCCTTACCCGTCATACCCCATCTAAGACCGCGTACACCCGAACCTGAGGGTGAGGGTGAGTTTCGACCGCCTATACCCGAACCTGAGGGTGAGTTTCCGACCTGGGTGGATCTCTTTGGCTCGCTAAACGCCTGTGCCTGTGAACACTGCCGCTCGATGTACAGCCCTGCGGCTTACATGGTTGAGTTGCTATCCTTCCTGAATGAAGCGCCGGAACTTGAGCTACTAAGCCGCCGCTCTGACCTGCAGCATATCAAGCTCAACTGTGCCAACGCCAGTACAGCTATGCCTTACATCGATCTGGTCAATGAAATTCTGGAAGAAGCAGTTGCGCCCTTTGCAGACGAACATTGGGCCAGCTACCAAACGCCCGACGCCGACGGTGAATCCAAAGCTGAGGTTGAAGCGCGACTGCGCGCCAGACCCGAATATGAACATTCTCCGGCGTATGGTAGGCTAGAGAATGCTGTCCATCCCTGGCTGTTGCCCTTTAGCTTGAACAAGGAGAAAATCCGCCTTTTTGCTCAACATTTAGGCCTCAATTTCGTCCACCTCTACCAGGTGTTCGGGCGCTCTGACGATTGGGTGACGCAAGCGTACTTGCAGCTAACAAATACAGAGTGGGAGCGCCTGATCACGCCTGCCCCTGACGATACCAGGGTATGGGGTGATGAGATCAGCCTCAGTGACTTGAGTCGCGTACCCATATTCCTTAAACAGTCGGGACTAACGTACGAAGCGTTGTCGGTCCTGATAAACACCTCGTTCCTATCTGTAGAGGGTACGCCCATCATCGAGCTTAACACGGGAGCTGATCCCTGTGACATTAATGATGACACGCTAAGTGGTTTAGACGCCCCTATCCTTGACCGCATCCATCGCTGCCTACGTTTGCGCCAAACGTTGGACTGGACGATAAGCGACCTTGACGCGGCGCTGGCGGCTTTCGGGCATACGGATATCACAGCGTCTGCGCTTGGGGATATCGTCCGTATACAACGGCTGGCAGATACTTATCGCCAGCCTGTGGGCAACCTGGTCATGCTGGACGGGACGAGATTGGCGGATCTGATGCGGCTTAGCGAGGTGGAGGCAAATCTTTTCGTATCCCTCACAGGTAGGGAAGATGTCGCCACGCTACCTCTCCGTGACCAACTACAACTTCTATATCTGTGGCAAGACTTTCACTCTTTGGGTTTTGAACTACGCGAGCTGGCCTACATCCTCCAGGGTCGTGACCAGATACCCGCTGTTTTTACACCTGTCCCTGCTGATTTGGAAGCGTTCTTGCGCGTGCTACACAAGACGGTGGCTGAGAACGAAAAGGTACAACTCATAGCTGCTCAAGCCGACATCGAAACTGCCGTGAATGAGCATACACGCACCTTGCCAGCAGACATTAGCGATGAGGCACGCGCCACCGCATTGCGTGAGTTCCGCAACGATTACGTCGAGGCGCTCAAGTCTCAATTTGCCAAGGACGCCATCGTTCAGAACGTCGCGCAGTTCATCTTACTACCGCTAGAGGTGGTTGAGCGTTTAATCGTTCCCCCCCATGAATCAACAGAAGCGCTTATCGAAGCGCAAAGCACGATAGGGATATGGCCACCTGAGACCGAACCGGCCATCACTGATTTTCTCGACCTTATGCGCGAGGTGGCAGAACTCCCCGCAGGGTCGAGAGCCTCATGGGATGAACCGGGAAGCAGCGTCGCCGCAGCGGTGAAAACCGCTTACGACAATGTTGTCTGGCTGCTCATCAGACTCGACCGGGTGGCTCGACTGCTCAACAGGTTGAAGATAACTCGGCCTGAGCTTGACGCAATTGTCCAAACGCAAACGGAGAACGGCTTTCTGGATCTAAACCAGCTTCGAGCGCCGCATAATCGTGCTGATCATACGCAGGACGTTCTTTATGAGCAGTGGTTCGCGCTCGTCAAAGCCAAGCAGGTACAGCGGGCGTTACCTCGAGCCGAGCACGATCTCTTTGATTTCCTGATTTACGCCGCTACTACAGCAGATACAGCAGCGGCGATGATAGACTACCTCGCCGAGTATACAGGCTGGAATAGTGAGCCGCGAACAGGTGAGCCTGTAAATTGGATTGAGCCGCTACTGCAAAGCCTGGAACAGCTCGCCCCGACGGACGCGCTTGATCTGGCCCTGTTCCGTCGCGTGGAGACCTATGCAAAGTTACACCAGACGATTGCATGGCTGCGACGTTGGCGCATTACGCCTGACGAGCTTGCTTTGTGGGTAGAGCGGGATCCAGATCCAGCCCGCATCACTGCGTTGGCGGGTAGCCTTGAAGCAACAGCGTATGCCAGGTTCAGCAGTGATGAGGCCTGGTACAAAACACTCACCCCCGTAATGGACAAGTTGCGCGAGCAGAAGCGTGACGCGCTGTTAGCTTACCTGATAGGTCATCCTCCCCACCCCTTTAAAACGCCGTCTGATGTCTATGCCCACTACCTGATCGACGTTGAGATGAGCAGTTGCATGCTCACTTCGCGCATTAAGCAAGCCAACGCGTCGATTCAACTCTTTGTGCAGCGCATTTTGATGAGCCTGGAAACGGATGCCGGCCGAATCGCCAGCGACGACGACTATTGGAAGCGCTGGGACTGGATAAAGTATTACCGCGTCTGGGAAGCGAATCGCAAGGTCTTTCTCTATCCCGAAAACTGGATTGAGCCTGAGCTGCGGGATGATAAGAGTCCTTTTTTCAAGGAATTAGAGAACGAACTTTTGCAGGATGAGGTTAATGGCGCCACCGTTGAACGGGCGTTTAGGCATTATCTGGAAAAACTTGACGAGGTGGCTCGTTTGGACGTGTGTAGCTTGTATCACGAAGAAGATAGACAAGTACTGCATACCTTTGCTCGAACCTTTAGTGAACCCCATATTTATTATCACCGCTATAAAGATACGAAAACCGGGGTATGGGCAGCCTGGAAAAAGATAGAAATCAACATAGAGGGCGACCATCTTATTCCAGTCGTACACAACGGACGTTTGTTCCTATTCTGGGCGGTTTTCATGGAAAAGGATGCTTTTTGGGATATAAATATTTTCTGGAGTGAATACAAAAATGGAAAATGGTCATCGAGAAAAAGCCGGAGCAACAAGCCATTATTTAGCTTCGAGCTTAGGGACGTACATATAAGTGAGCGTATTTCGGGGTTTCCAAGAAGCAGTTTCTTTTTTCGAATTTTAAGAGAAACAGATGAGTTGCAGTTTCTTCTTTATACATCGCACTTTGCCTTTATTCTAGACTCTGACCGTCCTATTGGGACACCTTTCGATGCCCCACAGCCTTATTCGATTGCTGCGTTCACATTTGACGAATGCACGCAAGAGTTGAGGGTCAAGGAAGACATCAACAGGGTGCAGTTTTTGGCGTTGCCGCCCGGGACAAAGCCTGACTATACACATTTGAATGCGGAAGATGAATACGTCCAGATTTATCGAGGCTTGGGGTCACCTGATTTCCTATCTCATAGGCCATTGTCTGGCTTTTACTCACCAGACATAACGGAACAGATCCGAATTACTCTAGCCGAGTACCAAAGTGCCTTCAACGCTCTTTGGGTAGACGCTATCCGGTTAGATTTTGTGCATGCAGCTCCTGACCAATTGTTTCGTGATCCAATTACGGTGTTCTCTCTGGTTCCAGATCACCAAAGCCGCCAATTTACGGCCGCGCATCCTTTCTTTATTAGCTTGGATAAAAATACTTTTTTGGTTAGGAGGTTATCTGGCAAAGTAGGTGAATTAGTTCTAGGCCCAATCTCAGGTGGATATGGAGAAGGACCAACTGGGATTGGGCTTTCTCTCTTGAATCCCCCTTATCAATTTGAACTTTTCTATCATCCTTATCTCTGTGACATCATCAAACGTTTTTATACGGAAGGCTTTGACGGTTTACTCAAGCCGATTTCACATAGCCGACGAAGCCCTGGAGGATTACCAGTACAAAACTTTCTTGACAGACAGGTCACTATTGATCAACCATCTCCTTTAGCGGAGTATGGTCCTACGAATTATGTTTCAACACCTCTGCCCAAAGAAGAAATCTCCTTTGACCTTACCGACTCTTATGCTCAATACAACTGGGAGCTTTTCTTTCACATCCCACTTTTGGTCGCAACGCGGTTAAGCCAAAATCAACGTTTTGAGGAGGCACAGCGCTGGTTTCATTATATTTTTGATCCTACCGAGGTCTCAATTCACCCGAAACCGGCCAAGTACTGGCGCGTCAAACCTTTCTTTGAACTTGCTCACGAACCCATCGAAACCCTTTCAGACCTTTTACGAAAAATTGCCGCAGAAAATGAACAAGCGCTTGAGCAGATTCAGGTGTGGCGTGATGACCCCTTTAGTCCGCATCACATTGCCAGGCTTCGCAACATCGCCTATATGAAAAATGTGGTCATAAAGTACCTCGATAACCTCATCGCCTGGGGGGATTACCTGTTCCAACTCGACACGATGGAAACGATCAACGAAGCAACGCAGCTTTTCATCCTGGCTGCTGAATTATTGGGCAAGCGGCCCGTTACGATTAAGCAAATCGACTTGCCCGAGTTCACCTACAGCGAGCTCACCAGCAGCGATCGCCTGGACGCGCTCAACAACGCCTGGATTGACCTCGAGTCCGAGTCCCGACTTCCCGCTGAATTAGACGGAAGGTTAACCTCATCCGACGGAGAACCACTCAGGCTCCTACCTTACTTTTGCATTCCCGCTAATGACAAACTCTTTGCCTATTGGGACACCGTCGCCGATCGTCTGTTTAAGATCCGGTACTGTATGAACATTGAGGGACAAGTGCGGCAACTCCCCCTCTTTGAACCGCCCATCGACCCGGCCTTGTTGGTACGAGCTCGAGCCGCAGGCTTGGACTTACGAACAGTGTTCAGTCTCACTGGTGAGGTTGCGCTGCCACACTACCGCTATACCTACACCTCGCAGAAAGCCTTGGAATTTTGTAACGAGGTACGGTCGCTAGGGAATGCCTTGCTGCCGGCATTGGAAAAGAAAGATGCTGAGAAATTGGTATTGCTGCGCTCGCGGCATGAGATGACGCTGCTTACCCAAGGGAGCCTCATCAAGAAGAAGCAGATTGAAGAGGCTAAAGAGACGCTTGATAGTTTGCATAACGCTCGGAAACCTGCCGAAGAAAGATTGGCCTATTACTCGAGCCGCGAGTTTATCAACTCGAATGAGCAACAACATCTTGACCAGTTAGGCGCTGCTCGAGACATGGAGGCAGTTGCGGAAGCGTTGAGTATAGCCGCCTCAATAGCGCATTTAATCCCAGATTTTAACGCAAGTGGGGTGCCCGGTACAATTTTTGGAGGTTCCTTTATAGGCAACAGTTTACGCGGAGTAGCAGGATCATTTAGTTTCGTGGCATCGGAAAGAAGACATGAAGGCAGCAAAGCCTCAATTATGGGGGGCTTTAACCGCCGCCAGGATGACGAGGGTTTACAAGCCACCCTCGCCGAAAAAGAACTCGCTCAGATCGACAAACAAATCGCAGCCGCAGATATCCGCCTCGCTATTGCGGAGCAAGACCTGACCAACCATAAAACACAACTCGACCAAGCGCGTGAGGTCAACGACTATATGCGTAGCAAGTTCACCAACCAGGAACTGTACGGTTGGATGGCGGGGCAACTCTCTGCGCTGCACTATCAGGCGTACCAACTGGCAGTTGACCTGGCGCGCAAGGCTGAACGGGCCGCGCGGCATGAACTCGGCGTATCTGCGGCAGACTTTCAGTTCATTGGCTTTGAGCATCGGGACAGTCAGAAAAAAGGGTTACTGGCAGGCGAACGGTTGAACTATGAGCTGCGCCGGATGGATGCGGCCTTTATGGAGCAGCATAAGCGCCGGCTGGAACTTACCAAGCACATCTCGCTGGCTATGCTCAATCCGACGGCTCTTTTGCAGCTCAAAGAAACAGGGCGTTGCCTGGTTGACTTACCTGAAACACTCTTTGATCTCGACTACGCTGGTCATTTCAATCGGCGCATTAAATCGGTGAGTTTAACAGTCCCATGCGTTACAGGGCCTTACACAACCGTGAGCTGTACGCTGACACTACAGCGGCATAGCGTGAGAGTTAGTGATACCGTAGAATTCACAGGTTCATCAGGAAACAATTATGCGCGGACCGATTCAGGCGATACACGTTTTCGGGATAATTATAGCTCCCTTCATCAATCCATTGCCATGAGTAATGCTCAGAACGATAGCGGCCTCTTCGAATTAAACTTTCGAGATGAGCGTTATTTGCCCTTCGAGGGGGCGGGCGTTATCAGCCAGTGGCAGCTCGAGTTACCCAATGAGTTTAGGCAGTTTGATTACGACACGATTTCAGATGTCATCTTGCACTTTCGCTACACAGCCCAACCTGGCAGCGACACTTTCAAAGGCGCTGCTAATGCCTATCTCACAACCGTGATGCAAGATGCTGCTGAGTCTGGTCTTGCTGCCATGTTTAGCGCCAAACGTGATTTCCCCAATGCCTGGTACGCCTTCCTTCACCCGGATAGCGCCACGGACGACCAGACGCTAACGCTGCCGCTGAACAACGAACGCTTCCCATTCCTCTTCCAGGGCAAGACCATCACGATCAACAAGATCGAACTATTTATAAAGGTCAAACCTGACTTTACGGAACCGCACCCTGAGTCAACGCTCAAGTTTACGTTGGCGGCCGGCGATACTGCCCCGAATGCCAGTAACGCTCAGCCTGACGACATATTGGTGCTGGCGCTATGGAATGAACTAGTACACGGTGAAAAGTCTGTCACTGATCAACCAGGAAACTGGACTATTAACGCCTGGCTTAATGCTGGAGATCGCCTCAATGAAGACGCGTTGGAGGATGTTGTGATTGTGTGTCATTATACCGTTGCCTAGCTGTTGGAGACTATTTGGCCAGACGTTGCACCTCGATCTCAAGCGCATAGAGATGGCCTATCATGACCATAACAAGCGCGAATACGAGCTGACCAAAAACATCTCGCTGTGGCAGCTCGATCCAATAGTCCGGCTGAGCCTGAAGGCGACCGGTGCTTGCAAAGTCACCCTGATGGCTTGGATGTGAGTGATCTGACAACTGCATTGCGGGATAACCTTGAGTTTGAAATATCACTTGCGGAAGATAACGTTGAATTCGGCGCTATTACGGCTCAAGCCGCTGTCGTTCCGGCTGAAGCCACCGGACGGCATATCTTTCCTGCTTTTCTTACCAGCTTGTCAAACAAGCCAGGTTCTAGTATGGGATAAGTGTCCAGGTCAAGCGATTGAGGTGTCCTCTTTAAATTTGAGGGTAGCGTAGGGGCGAGGCAAGTCGGAGCATAGGTTGTTTGTACTGAGACCTTCAATCCGACTTGCCTCGCCCTACTTTTGGAGAGGATACCGATTGAGCTATGTTGAAGTTGGGTCGGGGATGCCAAACTGTTTTTGGAAACTACCTTGCCGCTCGTCGTCCAGGATCACCGTCCGGCGCGGGGTGGCAAAC
>JAAEPA010000177.1 GCA_024222475.1 Gammaproteobacteria bacterium
ATTGGTCCAAGGCAATTTATTGCTATGAACAATGTCTGGATTTATACCACACACTGGATGACCGCTACGACATCGGTATGATCAAAAACAACTTAGGTGAAGTTTTACAATGTAAAGGTGCTGAAACGTGGCCTGAAGCCTCGTTGGCTTACCAAGAAGCCCTTGAAATTTACCGCGAATTTGGCGATCAGTACGAAGAAATTGATGTTTTGTCTAACCTGGCTTCACTTCACTACGAGATGGGTGATTTGACGACTGCCTCCAACTATTATGAACAGGCTATGGAGACTATTGAAGCGCTACGCCTTGGCGTTACTTCTGAAGCCGGTCGAGCCGGTTACCTGGGTACGGTTATTAGCACTTATGCCAATGCCGTGCTGCTTCACACAGAAACAGGCAACTATGAACGGGCTTTTGATACCATAGAGCGGGCGCGCTCACGGGCCTTTTTAGATTTGTTGGTGGCCGGTTCGCCCGATTTCTCAGCCAAGGTGGAAGCTTCAACGATGACCCTGGCCGAGGTTCAGGCTACCCTGGCCGATGATACCCTCCTGCTTGAATATTTCACGACGGGCCTGCTGGAAGCGCGAGACAAGCCGGCGGCCAATTCCAAGCGACACCGCTTTCCCCCGGCCAAAACCTTGATCTTGGCCGTCACTCGCAGCCAACTGCAGGTAGTTGAGGCCGATCTTTCGCCTAACGACCTGCGACCCCGTTCTCTGGAAGACGTGGTGGAGCAGCACTTCTTGCAGCCTCAAATTCGACGTGCGCTCTACACCAAGCTCATTGCTCCGGTCGAGCACCTGCTGCCGGGCAAACGTCGTTTATACCTGGCCCCGCACGGCCCCCTGCACTACATTCCTTTCCAGGCCTTGCTGGCACCCGATGGTGACACCTTGTTACGGGAAGCCGGTCCGCAGTTAATCTATGCTCCCAGCGCCACCCTTCTTTGCCAACAGCGGCCCGGCCCGGCCCAAGCGCCGGAAAGCTGCCTGAGCGTGGGCTATAACAGCCAGGGTGAAACCCGGCTTGACTTTGCCGAGGCTGAGGCCGGGAGCATTGCCGGGCTCACCGGCGGCCGGGCGATGGTCGGACCACAGCCCAAGAAGGCAGAACTTTACCGGCAGGCTGCTGACTATCGCCTGCTCCACCTGGCTTGTCACGGTGAATTCGATCCGGAATCGGCGTTAGACTCGTTTCTGCACCTGGCCCCGGATGAAATATTGACGGCTTTGGATGTTCTCAACCACCTACACTTGCAGTGCGAGCTGGTTACCTTGAGCGCCTGCGAGAGCGGCCTCAGTCTAGTGCGACGCGGTGATGAGCTAATGGGCCTGATGCGGGCTTTTATGTACGCCGGCACGCCGGCTCTGGTATCTACC
>JAAEPA010000178.1 GCA_024222475.1 Gammaproteobacteria bacterium
GACCTTTACCGCGCCACGGTTTCCGCTGGGGAAAAATCAGGTCACTTGGACGCAGTTCTGGAGCGCCTGGCCGACTACACCGAGCAACGCCATGAAATGCAGCAACGCCTGGGGATGGCGTTGTTCTACCCGCTGATTCTCACCATTGTTGCATTGCTGGTCGCCGGCGGACTACTGACCTATGTCGTCCCGCAGGTAACCCAGGTGTTCGAACATCTGGGCCAAGAGCTTCCCTGGCTCACACGCACATTGATAGCCGTTAGTGATGCGCTGAAATCCTATGGCTTGATCGGCCTTATTATCATTGCGATAATGGGATTTCTGTTTTCGAGGAGCCTGCGGAATGCGCCATTTCGCAGCCGCGTGCATCGACAGTTACTACGCATCCCGTTGGTCTCCAAATTGGTACGCGGTTTGAATACATCGCGATTTGCCCGTACCCTGAGCATACTCACCGCCAGCGGTGTGCCGGTGCTCGAGGCGATGGCGATCTCCGCCGAGGTCATTCCCAATCTGCCCATGCGCCAGGCCGTGCTGGATGCCGCCGCCAACGTGCGTGAAGGGGCAAGCATACAAAGCTCACTGGAAAATTCCGGTTTTTTTCCTCCCATGACCATTCATTTGATCGCCAGCGGCGAGGCCAGCGGCAATCTTGAGACCATGTTGGAGCGTGCCGCCGACCATCAGGAACGTGAATTACAATCCCTGGTCAGCGCATTAATGACCCTGTTCGAGCCGGTATTGATTATGTTCATGGGCCTGCTGGTGCTGATCATCGTCTTGGCCATCCTGCTGCCCATATTCGAACTCAACCAACTGGTACAGTGATTACGCGCACAACAATCATATTTAACAAGTCATAAGGCATTAAACCCAATGAGAACCTACAGCACACCCTATCGATCGATGTCCGGCTTCACCCTTATCGAGGTCATGGTGGTCGTGGTCATACTCTCGATTCTTGCCGCAATCGTGATCCCCCGCATCATGGACAGGCCTGATCAGGCGCGCATCGTCAAGGCAAAACAAGACATCCGTGCCTTGGAAAGCGCATTGAATCTGTACCGGCTGGACAACTTCACTTACCCAAGCACTGAACAGGGACTTGAAGCCCTGAAGGAAGAACCCTCCATTCAACCCGAGCCGCCCAATTGGAAAGAGGGAGGTTACGTCGATCGATTGTCCAAGGATCCCTGGGGCAACGAGTACCAATATCTCAGTCCCGGAGAGAATGGCGCCATCGACATCTATTCATTGGGTGCGGATGCGCAAAACGGTGGCGAGGGAAGCAGTGCCGACATTACCAATTGGGAGCTCGAATAACGGACTATACCCAAGGTGCCGACTTTGTATCACAGTTTCACGAAAGCGCGATGTGCAACCGGTTTTACCCTTTTCGAGCTCCTCGTCACCCTAGTCATCATCAGCATTATCGTTACTATGACGGTACTGTCCATCGGCGACAACCAAGCCGAGAGGGAACGCAGACTGACCGAGCAACTGGCTACCTTGATGGAACTCGCCCAGGAAAGCGCCTTGTTTAATGCGGAGGAATTCGCTTTGCATTTCTGGAGACACGGCTATAGCTTCTATCGCCTCGATGGCGAGCAATGGCAGCTGATCATGAATGATGC
The DNA here is from genome assembly GCA_024222475.1 of Gammaproteobacteria bacterium. Lineage (GTDB taxonomy): Bacteria > Pseudomonadota > Gammaproteobacteria > JAAEPA01 > JAAEPA01 > JAAEPA01. The sequence continues at coordinate 1,635 of JAAEPA010000178.1, forward strand.
TCAATTGCGGACCCGCGAACTTCCCGAGGATATTGTCATTACGCTCTATCTGGAAGGACTTAAGGTAAAACTTCCTGAGCTGTTCCTGCCCGAATCGGAAACCAAGACCCAACCGCAGATATTTATCCTCTCGAGTGGGGAGACCACACCGTTCGAGATCCGATTAGGCAATGGACAGGACACTGATATGGAGCTTATCAGCAATATCCTGGGAAATCTGACCATGAAGCGGCGGGACGGCTGAACATGCCTGCCCTCCCCCGCCGGGCACTGGGTTTTACCCTGCTGGAAGTGCTGGTAGCCACTTCGGTAATCGCCTTCGCCCTAGCCGCCATAATCCAATCGACCGTAGTCAGCTCCGCCAATCTCACCCATCTGCGAGACAAGACCTTTGCCCACTGGGCAGCCATGAATCAAATGGCGGAACTGCAAATTAGTGATAGTTTTCCAGAGCTCGGGCGGTCCACTGGTGATGAACAAATGGGCGGGCGAGAATGGTTCTGGACCATGGAAGTAAAAAAAACCTCCGATAAGGATCTGCGCAGAGTAGAGATCAAGGTACGTAAGGAACGACGCAAACAGGCCTCTACCCTCACCGTCCTCACTGGTTTTTTCACTCGCTACAGCGGTGAACCGGAAAAGAGCGGCTCTTGAAACCTGCCACTCAATGCGAACAACAGGGTTTCACCCTCATTGAACTGCTGATCGCTACAGCAGTATTCGCGGTATTGGGGGTAATGGCCTATGGCGGCCTAAATTCCGTACTGACAGCTCAATCACATATCACGACCCAAGCCGACAGGCTTAGAACCCTGCAATTGAGTCTTCGATACATTCAGCGCGATATCGAGCAACTGGTTGATCGAGGAATAAGAGACAAGTTCGGCGATGAACACGCCCCACTGATCCTAGGCGACCATCCGCGGTTCAGCCTGACGCATTCGGGATGGCGCAATCCCGCGGGCCTTACCCGCAGCCAGTTACAACGAGTCGCCTATGATGTCGAGGATGGCTCACTAATGCGGATAACATGGTCTCAACTCGACGGCATAGATCTGGACGAGCAACGACAAACCCAGCTGCTTAATGAAGTGGAAGAACTCAAGATCAGAGCCTTGGACGAGGAGGGTAAATGGCATGAGCGCTGGCCTCAAGGGGAGCAGTCCCCGGAAAGAAACAACCTTCCGGTAGCCGTGGAACTGCAGCTGATCGCAGAACCCTGGGGCAAGATCCGCCGACTGATCGCCTTGACCCGATGATAAATCCGATCCAGAACCAAGGTGTCGCACTGATCACCGCACTGTTGGTGGTAGCGCTGGCGTCTACCGCTGCGGTCACTCTGAGCTCTCACCAGCAGCTGGACATCCGACGCACCGGGAATGTCATTAACGGCGATCAGGCATGGCTTTACGCCCAAGGTGCCGAGGCCTGGAGCAAGGCCATCCTGGCGCGTGACCAGGAAGACAACGATACCGACAATCTACAGGACATTTGGGCACAAAGGCTTCCTCCCCTCGACCTACCCGGCGGCCAAATGAACGGTTATATCGAAGACATGCAAGGTCGGTTCAATATCAATAACCTGGTCGATGAAAAGACTGTGGACCCCCAGGCGATCGCCCTGTTTGAACGCCTGTTGGAGCTATTGGAATTGCCCAAAGAGCTAGCCCAGGCCGTCGTCGACTGGATAGATAAGGATATCGATGCCACCCCTCCAAACGGCGCTGAAGACAACTATTACCTCGGCTTGGAGCAAGCGGCCTATATGGCGGGCAACCGGGACATGATCAGCATTAGCGAATTGCGCCTGGTCAAGGGGTTCGAACAAGACATCTATTTGCGTATTGCCCCCTATCTAAGCGCCTTACCCCTTCATAGCACTATCAATATCAATACCGCACCGGCGATGGTCTTGGCAAGTCTGTCTCCTAAGATTAGTTTGAATCTGGCCAAGCAACTGGTTGAACAACGCCAAGATGAACCCTATGCGAAGGTCGAGGACTTTACCGGCCATGCATCGCTTAAAGATATCAAATTGAAACCCGAGGGCCTGGCTATTTCGTCTCAATATTATATGCTGCACATTGATGTCCGCCTTGTTAATGCCCGCGCCCGCCTAGACAGTCTGATTCTGCGCGGCCGGGGAGGCAAGCTTCAGACGCTGCAACGCAGCCAAAGACTTCCCGGAACAGAGAGCGGAGCAAGAGAGAAACCGCAACGCGAGCCATAAATCCGTTTGCTCCCTGATCCCATATTTATGCATCACTGAGAACTTGTGAATAAATCGAAATCTACTGCGGCTACTCCTGAAAGTACCTGGCTGCGTTGTGACACAGCCAATAGTCGGTCATTTATTTCAAACTCCCAAACTATCGGCTGCGCCATGCCTTACCAGCTACTCTCAGTGGCAGCCTGGCTACCATTCCAATTTATTCCCAAGCCCTGAGTTTACAATATGGAAACACTCCTGATCCGGCTGACCGCTGAGACAACGCCACCACAAGAGGCAATGGCCGAATGGCAAATACTCGACGCGAATCACGCCCCCATTGGCCAGGAAATTCGAGGCTCTCTGCAGGAGGCCACGACCCTGGTCAGTCACCGCCGAGTAGTGGTTCTAGCGCCTGCTGAAGATATCATTCTGGCCGAAACCCGCCTTCAGGTCCGAAATAAGCAACAGCTACTCAAAGCCATTCCCTATGCCCTGGAAGATGAGCTGGCCGAAGACGTAGAAGCATTGCATTTTGCACTGGGTAGCCGGCAGCCCGATGGTAAGCAACCGGTAGCGGTAGTCTCCCGCAGCCGTATGGCCGGATGGCTGGAGGAACTCAAATCGGCCAATATCGTCCCTCATGCGATCCTTCCCGAACTACTCTGCATTCCGATATCCGATTCCAGTTGGAGTGTTGTGATCGATAATGAGCGAGCAATTGTGCGTAACGCTGGTTTCGCGGGCTTCTGCGCCGATGTCTGTAATCTACAGACCATCATAATGCTTGCCATCGAAGAGGCGCCGGACGAGGCCCCTAAATTGATCAAGTTATTTCGTTGTAAGCCTCATGGCCACACCCACTTACCCCTTGATCTACCCGTAGAAATCGAAGAACGATTTGATTGCCTACCGACTTTAATGGCCAATGGCCTTGATGAAAAAAGCAACATCAATCTATTGCAAAAAGAATACGAAATCAGCAGTGAGACCGCCCGCTTGCTCCGCCCCTGGCGCATTGCCGCGATTTTATTAGGTGTTTGGTTGGTTTTTCAAGCCGCGTCGATATCACTGGACTATTGGCGACTAAGCCGGGACAGCGAGGCCCTGCAGGGGCGCATCGAGGCGATATTCAAGGAAACCTTTCCTACAGTCAGGCGTGTGGTCAACCCTCGAGTACAGATGGAACAAAAACTCAATGCCTTAATGGCAACCGGACAAGATGATCATTCTAACAGGTTCATGCAACTGCTCAGCGCGGGGGGCCAGGCCATCGACACCATTACTGAGGTGCAGATCGATACTATAAATTTTCGCCAGGGTCGGCTTGATTTAGCACTCACAACGACAGATCTGCGATCGCTGGAAAAGATCAAGCAACAAATAAATAACGACGTTCTGGATGCAAAAATCGAATCCGCGCAATCTATAGGCGAGCGAATAGATGCCAAACTTACGATACAAAGGAGCCGTCAATGAAAAGCTGGTGGTTAACTTTACAACCACGCGAACGTATGACACTGACAGCAGCAGCAGTCTTTATCGCTTTGGCGCTGTTGTATCTGCTGGCCGTAGAACCCTTTCTTAAACACCGCGCCAACATGGCCCAGCGGATCCAAGCGAAGCAACAAGAGTTGATCTGGATGCAACAGGCTAGCCAACAAGTGAAACAGTTACGCACGGACTCATCTAGAACAAGGAGGGTAATCAACAATCGCTCTTTGTTGAGCGTAGTCGATAGCAGCGCTAGACGTCAAAATATACGTAAACCCATTCAGCGTATCGAGCCCGAAGGAAACAATGGGGTAAGGCTTTGGATACAAGACGCCAACTTCGACATCTTGGTTCGATGGCTGGGTTCACTCAATACCGAGCATAGCGTAGACGTGGTTCGCGCCACTATCAGCCGGACTGATACACCTGGACGAGTCGATAGCCGGCTGAGTCTACAACGCCCATGAAAAGCATCTTACAGTGGTTTTCCCTAGGCCTCATCGCCTTCCTAGTCGGCTTGGTCTATGCCGTACCAGCTCATCTTGCTATCCCTTACTTGCCTGCTCAAGTGCGTATCAGTGAAATAGACGGGACACTGTGGAACGGTCATGTCAAAAACCTCGATCTGGAAGGATTCAAGCTCGGTGAGTTGCAATGGCGCATTCAGCCACTTTACCTGTTGCTAGGCCGAATCAAGGTGGATACCCATTTTGATCAAACCGGCCTGCAGGGCCGGGGCGACGTTATCCTCGGCCAACACACTCTTGGCTTTGAAGACCTTCATGTTGTCGGAAATATTGACGTTGTAAATCCCTATATCAGCGCCTACGGCACCGTTCTAGATGGAAAATTCGAAATGGATTTTAGCTCTTTAGAGATAACCCAAAAAGGTCTGCAACAATCCCAAGGAAAATTAGTGTTACATAATGCCCAAATCGTTTCACCTGCTAAACTAACCCTTGGCGAAGTCCAGATCGAATTCGCACAAAAAGGCGAAACTGCTGTAGCCACCCTGGAAAACACCGGAGATGCACTGCGGCTAAGTGGTACAGCAAACATCACTCCAGTATGGCGTTATATCACAAATCTGCGAATCGCCCCCACGTCCTCTACGCCTAAAGAGATACGCCAAACCCTCACTCTGCTGGGCCGCACGGATACCAGAGGCGCAGTGACACTCAACAACAACGGCACTATACCGATACTAGGCTGGTTACCTTTTCTTCAGCAGAACGAGAACGATAGTAAAGAAACCTGAATATTTAGACCGTATAATTCATGAATTTGCACGATGATCGCGTAGAGATTTGTTTTCACAAGGAATTTTTCGAAGGAGCGGCGTATCCACGATTACGGCCAACTGAGAAAAATTCCTTGTGGGAAC
>JAAEPA010000179.1 GCA_024222475.1 Gammaproteobacteria bacterium
ATCAAAGAGGTTGAACTGATGTTGACACAAGTGGATATACAGAAGCTACCCTCCTATCAGCTGGGGATGGAGCAGGGTTTGGAGAAAGGCCGCGAAGAAGGTTTGGAAAAAGGTATGGAAAAAGGCCGTAAAGAAGTAAAGCTGCAAGTAGCTCGCAACTTACTGGATAAACTGCCAGATAACGAGGTTGCGCAGACCACGGGGCTTAGCTTGCAAGAGATACGTGGACTAAGGAAGGCACCCTAAATAACTTCCCTATCGGGCTTGCCTTACCGCTGATATTCGGCGATGTGCCAACAGTGGCATAGCCATATACGGGTTAGCTCAACATAACCCGATACCCGATCCGTCGGGTTACGGCACGCCCTGATCTCGGAGTTCAAATCAGAACCGTCAGCCACGCGCCTAACCCGACTATGGTCTCCCCCAGTTATGCAAGGCCACGTAGCCAATAAATGACAGAAATAGATTGCTTTCGTATATCCGGCCTGTTCACGGGATTCTATTAATGATCCCTGGCCTTGATGAAATGCGCGCATACCGTCCCTATCGACCTATCGGCTTGTTCAAGCCTTCAACCTACATCTGCTAACAGTCATACAAGGGGGACAAGAAGGAATAAGGGGCAAATGAACATTCCGTTGGTCTCATACACGTCAACAACACCCGAATGGGGGAATCCTGGGCGGGTATTTCTGGGCTCCCATGTTATGCTTTGAGGATGGGTAGCAAAGACATCATAAGCAAAGAGGTGATCAAAAGGATCGCCGTCGATCTGGCAACGATCCTGCTGGAACTGGATATCGATCCCGAGAGTCTTGAATTATTGGCGACAGAAACGCAGCGCATCGAAGAGCGTCGTGCTGATTTGGTAGCCCGGGTCCAGGATGCAAGGACCCGCGAGAGTTATCTACTACATATCGAGATACAGAACCACAACGATGTCAAAATGCCGCTGCGCATGTTGCGCTACTACACCGATATCCGTCTGAGTTGGCCTAAGGAACCCCTGCACCAGTATCTGATCTATATCGGCAAGGATCGGCTCAGCATGCCCGCAGGTATCGATGAGCCGGGACATCGCTATCGGTACCGGATCCTGGACATGCGCCAGATCGACTGTGATGCGTTGTTAAACCAGGACACCCCAGATGCGCTCGTATTGGCCATCTTGTGTGATTTCAAAAACCGGCCGGCTAAAGATGTAGTACACTACATTTTGACCCGATTGAAGATACTGCTGAAGGATGACGAGAGTGGTTTCCGGCGCTACATCGACATGCTGGAGATATTATCAGAGAATCGGGCGTTGCAGGAGACCATCAAAGAGGTTGAACAGATGTTGACACAAGTGGATATACAGAAGCTACCCTCCTATCAGCTGGGGATGGAGCAGGGTTTGGAGAAAGGCCGCGAAGAAGGCATGGAAAAAGGCATGGAAAAAGGCATGGA
>JAAEPA010000180.1 GCA_024222475.1 Gammaproteobacteria bacterium
CTGCGTTTTGATTTCACCCGTTTGGCCCCTGAAAGTGGCGGATTGAGAATCATCGGCAACTTACCCTACAACATTTCTACTCCCCTGTTATTTCATCTACTCAAATTCTCGAGCCTCATTGTAGACATGCACTTTCTACTGCAGAAGGAGGTCGTCGAACGAATCACAGCGGTTCCCGGCTCGGGTGATTATGGTCGTTTGTCAGTGATGGTCCAATCCCTCGCCCACGCCGAAAGGTTGTTCAATGTTGGACCAGGATGTTTTTCACCCCCGCCCAAGGTGAATTCCACCTTTATTCGCCTAACCCCTCACCAAAAACAGATGTTCTCTATCAATGACCGAGGACAATTTTCTCAGGTCGTCACTCAGGCATTCTCCAAGCGACGCAAAACCCTACGCAATGCCTTAAAAGAACTATTGTCCGCCGCTGAGATCTCGGCTGAAAATATCGATCCAGGGGCCCGTGCCGAAACCTTGAGCATCGAGCAGTTCGCAGCCCTGTCCAATCGCTTGAGCTCTTAGGCTGACCACGAGACAATACGGATTCGCAGCGGGTATGATTCCCTGTCAATAAATGTATAATGACTCTCCATGAAGAATGGTTCCCCCCACAGTATCAAGGTTAAGGTAGACACTGCATATATTGAATCGCAGTCAAACGCCGAGCGAAACCGCTACGTATTTGCCTACACCATCACTATCCAGAACCAGGGTGCCATTCCAGCCAAACTTCTGACACGACACTGGATCATCACCGACTCTAATGGCAAGATCCAGGAGGTGCGTGGAGAAGGTGTCATCGGAGAACAACCCCATCTTCGCCCAGGGGAAGGATTCCAGTACACCAGCGGAACCATGCTGGAAACCCCGGTGGGCACCATGCACGGCAGTTACCAGATGCTCGCCGATGATGGTACTGAATTCGACGCTGAGATCGAAGCCTTCACCTTATCCATCCCGCGCGTACTGCATTAAACCCGGCTGTTGCGACGAGAGTTTCCGACGCCAACGACCTCAAGGGCTAGTCACGGTCTTATCTAAAATCAAGTGAGCATTTATGCGATTGGCGATATCCATGCCTGCTACGATGAACTTCAACAGCTACTAAATCGGATCAATTTCAATCCTGCTTCGGATCAATTGTGGCTGGTAGGCGACCTCGTAAATCGTGGCCCTAAATCTCTGGCGACACTGCGATTTATAAAAAACCTGGGTGATGCGGCAATTGCGGTGTTGGGTAACCATGACCTTCATCTACTTGCAATCCATGCCGGGGTTCGTCGACCCCATGTCGGCAGCAGCCTGCATGCCGTATTGGACGCTCCGGATTGTAATGAACTGATCCACTGGCTGCGTCAACGCCCACTGCTGCACTATGACTCAGATCTTGAACTCATCATGGTGCATGCTGGCTTACCGCCCCAGTGGGACTTTTATCAGGCCCGCAGACTTGCCAAGGAATTGGAAAAAACGCTGCGCTCAGATACCTATCAGCAATTTCTTTGGCATATGTATGGTAACAAACCCGCCACCTGGTCGGATGAGCTGCAAGGCTGGGACCGCTTGAGAGCGATCACCAATGGGCTCACGCGACTGCGCTATTGCAAACCCGATGGAAGCATGGATATGAAGGTCTACACCCCGCCGGGCACCCAACCCAAAGGACTGATCCCTTGGTTTCAAGCCCCAGGGCGAAAAAGCGCTGAAACAAACATCGTCTTCGGACACTGGGCAGCGCTTGGTTTCCGCAAAGAATCCAAGCTGGTAGCCCTCGATTCAGGCTGTGTCTGGGGAGGAAAGCTCACCGCGATTCGGCTAGACCGAGAAGACCGGAAGGTAGTAGCCGTAGATTGTCCGTGTTATTCCAAGCATTGATCTCATTATTTTGCGAACTACTGCCGTTCATAGGCTGTTTTAAAATCTCTCAGCTGGCACGATACGGCATTATAAATCGCCTCAAATTTCTCATTTACTCCCATGTAAACTGCGCTTCCTCACCGATTTATGCCTAGGAGCCTGTCGGACTCCTAGTCCCGCACTCACCTGAGAGATTTTAAAACAGCTTCTCAAACACCAGAAATCGGAGCACATGCCTATTTTTCTCATCGGCAGGTCGATACACGTTTTTAATTTCTTGCCACTCTGAATTCTTTATCTTGGGAAAGAAGGTATCTCCCTCGATAACGGCGTCGATCAGGGTAAGATAGAGTCGTTCAGCACGATTGATCATTTGTTGATAGAGATGACCACCACCGATGATCATTACTTCATCGGCATCACCGGCGGCAATCAAGGCCTGCTCAATGGAGTGCACGACCACCACGCCCTCGAAACGATAGTCAGGGTCATGGGTGATGACAATATTTCGCCTTCCGGAAAGGGCCCGACCAATGGAGTCGAAGGTCTTGCGTCCCATGATGATGGGTTTGCCCATGGTCACTTGTTTGAAATGTCGAAGTTCGGCCGGTAAATGCCAGGGCATGGTATTGCCCTTGCCGATAACCCGGTTGCGGGCCATGGCCGCAATAATCGATATTTTCATGAGCAGGAAAACAATTATGGTACCCAGTTACCTAAATCCGGCAAGTGATTGCGCTTACAGAACTCAGGCCATTGATTTGTAGATTTATTTTTAACTGAGCAGAGAAGTGGCAGGGACCGATCAATCTACTTTACACTTTAATACGCTGTCTGATTGGTCTCACTTCATCCTGCGTGCGCTTAGGCTACGTAGATACTCTCTCCCTTTCACACCCCGTAAGCCGCTGCGCCCACTGAAGAACAGGACCTACACGGTCGCCGAGTAAAATTAGTCCTTCTTGATAGCTTACCCAGCGAAATTCATCGTGTTCTGGATGCCCTAATTCGGGATTGATGGGCAATTCAACCTTTTTCTCTAAGGTCAACGCAACATAGTAGCGGGCAATCTTACCCCGGCCATAAGGGCCTGTTTCGCGAAACCCCTCTCCCCAACGGAAATCCAAATCCGTGATACAGGATTCCTCCTCTACCTCGCGTTTCGCCGCTTCGATCTGGGCTTCCCCTTCTTCCACAAGCCCTTTGGGAAAATCCCAGTATTGGTAGGCCCGCAGTAATAGATAAAGGCAACCATGCCTGGCTTTTCTTACCACCACAACCCCCGCGGAATGAGCACCGAACGTCATGGGTACAGATTATATCCCTGACTGGATCCAATGTGCAGGGGTGCGTCTTTGGATATCGTGAAATTGTGTTACCTAAATCCTGCAATTGATCGTGCTTACAGAGTGCAATATATTGATATGTAGAGCAAATTCGAAACTGAGCGGAATCCTTATTGTAATTCCCAAAGGAGCAAATGTTGCTATACAGATCAATAGCTTGTGCTATGCGTGTGGGATCACTTGCAGGATCTAAGTATTACTGATTGGCGAAGAAGAGCGCCACTAGCATCAACACTAGGGCAATTCCCTGAAACCCAACACGGGCACGCATGAGTTGATTGCTATGCTTCTTGTCGAATTCGCCGCCATGTCCCATCGACCACACCCCCATAATAAGCGAGGCAATAGTCGCGACGAGTGCTAAAATAATTACAACCATGAGCAAATCCATAATCAAACCCCCCTAGACTTAGGAATGCTACGAAATAACTTTCCCATCTGGCTTGCCTTATCGTCCGTCTTCGGTGTTGCAATAACAGTGACATAGCTAGGCTATGCGCCTGTTATCGCGCCTAGAATGCGAACGATCATTCGGCGCCAGTTAGGGAAGTTATTTCGTTCGCATTCCTTATTGACAAATCCTGTTCGAACCGTGAGTAACCCCATCTTGATAACACCCAGTATCAGACTTTACCCTAAATTTCTCATGGCAAGACTAGATTTGGCCTTATCCGAGTATACCCATCCGCCATGGTATATATAGAAACGCCAATAGCAATAATCTATGCGTGAAAATACGTAGGTAAAACTACTTACTTCGTTGGCATGCAACGTACCCTGACCCTATTGCCCCTCCAGATAGATAGTTGTTTCGGCAGCATCCCTAAACTAGAACATTCCTCCCCTTCCCTGCAGATATACCGCCCCATCATGGCACTGCTGTAGAACCGTTCGAGAAAGGCTGGACCGCCGGCATCAAAAATTGGGAAAACCTTACGTATCCTGTGCTGCAGGGATTTGTCGTCTATCATGTTTCTCGAAAGATAGTCATTTGATTTTTTTAAGATTTAACAGATTGTGCCTGATATTATTTATATTATAGCCAGGCGACACAATTCCCACAGGGGACCGACCAGAATGCAGATATTATTTTTACAATCACACCCGTCGAAAGGGCTTGACATGAAGGAAGGTTCGGAAAAGATCGTCAGCATTGAGGGTGGGGCGCTGCGGGCATGGTGCGCAATTGTTGTAAATTTGATAATAATTTACCTATTTCTGCGTTCACAAGCGCCCCACCCCCAATGCTAAACCAAACTCCGAACCCCCCTTCGTGTCAAGCCCTTTCGACTGCATATTGAAGTGTAAAGCAGATTGATCGGTCCCTTCCACAGAATAGAATTCAACGGAGCCACATTGAGAGACAACGACTTTGATATTGCCGGTTTTCGCAACGCTGCCCCATATATCAATGCGCATAGGGGGCACACGTTCGTCATTGCCTTCACGGGTGAGGCCATCGAGGCCCATGATTTTCCCAGCTTAACCCATGATATTGCCTTACTGCACAGCCTGGGAATACGACTCATACTGGTGCATGGCGCTCGTCCACAGGTCGAGGTCCGTCTCAAACGCATCGACTCCGACATCCAATACTACGAGGATTTGCGAGTTACGGATGACCAGGCGCTGGCTGCGGTTCAAGAAGCCGTTGGTTGTGTGCGCGTTGAGATCGAGTCCTTGCTATCCATGGGGCTAGCCAATACTCCGATGTCCGGTATGGCATTACGTGTATGCAGCGGCAATTTCGTCACTGCCAAACCCCTAGGCATACGCGACGGCATCGACTATCAGCACACCGGGATAGTACGAAAGATAGATGCCGAGGCCATCGATAAACAACTCGACCAGGGTAATATCGTACTGCTCTCCCCACTGGGATACTCACCCACTGGTGAGACCTTCAATCTCAGGGCCACAGATGTGGCTACGGCCGCAGCTATAGCCTTGGCGGCAGACAAACTGATCTATCTCATGGAAGATGGCGCATACCAAGCGAACGGGGGAACACCTCCGCGCCAGTTAAGTGTAAGCCAAACACGAAGAGTCCTATCCAGTTCCCAAGAACTAGGCAAGCCACTAGCCCAGTATCTTGAAAGCGCGGTACACGCCTGCAAAAATAATGTAGGACGGGTCCATTTACTCGAGCGATGTATCGACGGCGCCTTGCTCAAAGAGTTATATACCCGCGACGGCATAGGCATACTGATCACGGCACAGATCTACGAGGGACTGCGCGAGGCCGTCATCGATGATGCCGGTGGTTTATTGGAACTATTGATGCCACTGGAACAAGCCGGTGTACTGGTACGCAGATCGCGCGAACAGCTCGAACTGGAGATCGAACACTTCTGGGTCATCGAGCGAGATGGCATGATCATCGCCTGCGCCGCCCTGCATCCCTTTGTCAAGGAGGGTGTGGGTGAATTAGCCTGCCTGACGGTCCATCCGGACTACCGCGGAAATCATCGCGGGGAATCACTGCTCCAGCTGCTGGAAAACAAGGCCCTCGATATGAAGTTAAAACGCCTGTTCGTGCTGACGACCCAGACCGCACACTGGTTCCTTGAAAAAGGATTCGTCGAGGGTGGCATCGATTCACTGCCGATCAAACGCCGCAATTTATACAACTATCAGCGCAAATCTAAGGTTTTTTTCAAGTTGCTATAAGAATCTGATTTACCCCGTAATATGACACTCAAGTCCGGATATTTCATGAATTTACGCGATGGTCGCGTAGAGAATTGTTTTCACAAGAGATTTTACGAAGGAGTGGCGTATCCACGATTACGGCCGACCGAGAATAATTTCTTGTGGAATCAAGGATCAATCGAGGGCGTGTGTAATTTATGAAATA
>JAAEPA010000181.1 GCA_024222475.1 Gammaproteobacteria bacterium
ACCACCGAAAAACCGTCATCCGACGAATAGGGGTAGAAGGGCAGGATGTGTACTGTGCTGACCACATCGGCCAAATGTTTTTGGGCAAACCCGCTCAGGGTTTGGAGGGGGCGCTCCCCAGCCTGGCGAACCATGTCGCCATACGTAATCAGGATTGTGTCGCGCTCACTGACCCGTTCCGCCGGACTGGAGGCCGCCAAATCTGGGTGTGCGGATCGGAAGTTTTCCAGCCGTTTGCTGAGGCGTTGAAAAATTGCGTCAGCCGGGCCTTCACCGTAAATAAAAACAATGTGGTCGTGTAATTTTTGTTCAAGTGCATTCATGATTTTTTATCCATAACTGTTCAGCGCTGTCTTTGCGAGTGCGGATATTCTATCCGGGGCTTTTTGCGCCCTAAGCGCAGCGGCGCAATCTCCCGACCGAGTGACCGACTGCTTTGTCGCAAAAACATGCTTCTCGCAGAGGCACTTCCAGAGAAGCTGAACGGAAAACTACTTTTAGCCGTTCCCAAAGCTCTGCATGAGTTGTTCGAGGTAGATGTAGAGTGCATCCATCGAAAAGTGCTTTTTGCCGACTTTGAAATTATGCTCGACGGTTTCTTGCCGCAGTCCGGCATTAGTGAGCAATTCAACAGCTTGATCAGCGGCGGAGGCGATAATTTCCGGGGCGATGGTCACAAGCCCGTGTTCGTCACGCCCGGCAATTTCGCTGCCCAGCGAAACCGTGCGCAG
>JAAEPA010000182.1 GCA_024222475.1 Gammaproteobacteria bacterium
CGCAACACCCGCTGGGACTCGCGCATAGTTTTGATATCGTCGAGGTGCATCCCCCCATTTTGCTGCATCTTGCCGAGGGCGATGATCAACATATACAAGACCAACCCCACCACCGGCAGGGCCAACAAAACTCCGGTTCCAGTCAGAATGATATAGCCAATCGGGTCACCGTTCCGGGCCAACTGGATGACCCAGATGATCACCCCCCCAATGACCAGAGCCATTGCGACCACAAAAGTATGTTTAATGTTGATGCCCGTTTGCCCGTCATTCATTTCGTTCCTCCGCTCCCGGTTTTTTGAGATAGTGTGGTGATTGGGGTGGATTACCGGCCAGCAACGATTTCAGTTCGCCCACCAGTTCCAGGGCAAAATCTCGATGCCGGGTGTGAATTCTCCGACCCAGGCCATATTTGTCCTTGGCCTGGGCAATGGACAGTTTCTTTTCGTGGAAGTAGATCGCCAGCGTCCGCGCATCCACACAAACGTCATTGCCCCCACCCTGATCCGGTTCGGGAGAAAGGAGTAGGGCCGGGTCGAAAGGCACGGCAACATCGTCGTCATCAAAACCATCTTCGTCTGGTACATCGTCGGGAACGTTAGCCAAATCAACCGGCCCGACCGGCTCAATCCTGACCGGCCGGCGTTCCAGCCGGTCAAAGTCACTCCGGGTCGGTTCAGCGACCTGAAAACGGAGCATCGTATCCTCCGACACCTGCACAAAGTCCCCATTGCCGGTCAGCAGATGGGCATTCACCCCGCCCCGACCAGCCAAGGCTCGACTGGCATTCTGATCGGTCACGTGCCCGATGAAGCGCTGCCCCAGATTGCGCATCAGCAAGCCGGAGGTATTGCCCACTTTGGGGTCCTGGGCCCCAAGCACCAGAAAGATATTGTTCTTGATGCCCTGCGAGGCCAGTTGTGACAGCTTGGCCAGGTGTTCCTCATTATGATTGCG
>JAAEPA010000183.1 GCA_024222475.1 Gammaproteobacteria bacterium
CGCCCATGTTCTCATAACCGGTGACCGATGGCTCCCAAGCTGAACCGTTCCACCACTTATGGTACAGCGCCGAGTTGGTGCCGATGATAAACGCATCCAACCGGTTCGGACCCCACGCGACGACTGGGCCGGATACCGCACGCGTGCCCGCCCCGGCAGTAACGAAAGATGAACGCGGGCCTTCAAGGGCTGCAGTTATACGCGCCGCTTGATCACGAGTGAACATGACCATGCACGAGTCATCAACGTAGTCCATATAGTTCATGAACATGTCGCCGTTCGGACCATTGCTGCAACTCACTGTAGGGAAGGTGGGACAGTTATAGTTTGGGCCACCCTGGTTAGGCGTATCAGCGACATTGTCAGATCCGGAGCAACCGTTACCATCGTCACCCCATATGTGGTTCAGATTAAGCCAGTGCCCAATTTCGTGGGTCGCCGTGCGACCGAGGTTAAAAGGTGCCGTCGCCGTTCCTGTCGTTCCAAAATAAGAATGGGCGATAACGACACCGTCGGTTGCAGCGGGGCCACCAGGAAATTGAGCATAACCGAGTATGGTTCGTCCAAGAGTGTCAGTAATTCTTGGGCATACCCAGATATTGAGATAGCGGTCGGTCGGCCACGCATCCACACCGCCTGTTGCACTCGACTTTACGTCGTCGTTATTGGTATGAAAGACAGTGGCCGTCGTTTGAGTACGTGTTACACCCGACGTCGTGGCCCCGTTTGGATCTTGTGTCGCGAGAATGAATTCAATCTGTGCGTCAGCCACTAGCCCTTGCCAGACTGCCGGCACTTGAGCCACATCAGAATTAAGCCGCCTAAAATCTCGATTGAGTACGTCGATCTGACTCTGGATTTGGGTGTCGGAAATATTCTGCGTTGCCGTGTTCCAAACGACGTGCACAATTACTGGGATGCGAACAACGCCTGCCCTTGTGGGTATGCGAACGCCCTTTGCAAACTCGAGGGCCTGGTTTTCTATCTGGGCGCGCTCCATAGCATAGGTCTCCGACTCCCTAAGCAGCCTATGGTGGACATCCATTGTTCCGCAGGCCCGCCTCGCCGGTGGCCCCTCTTCAGATTCGCCTGCACCGGTGCCACCCGGTGGTACGGTGTCTTCCATGCCGCCGCCAGGCATTTCTTCTTCTCCGCCTGCCTCCATACCGGTGTCAGGCATTTCTCGCCCTTGACCTGCCTGTTCCTGTTCCATCGCCCCACTGGGCATCTCTTCTTCTCGACCAGCCTCTTGGATCTCTCCATCGGGCATTTCTGTATCTGGCAACTCCTCTTCCATCTTTCCAGATGGCATGTCGTCGTTGTTCATGATCGTTCCCCCCCTATGCAGTGTGCCATGACACTTCATCGACTGAAGTGACATCGAAACGTATGGATAGTTTTGTCAAGTTAAGGCGGCGTACGCGAAACCAATCGCTCCAAGAAATCGTGCCTCTATTTCATTTAAAATCAAGCTATGTCACTGTTTTCTTAAATGACGAAACTGAGCGATAGAGTATTTATTATCTATAAGGTGTGATTCTGAGACTGTCAATAGGTGCTTTTGCGTAAGTAAGACTACGTAGTACCTGATCAATTCTTCTTCTGAAGTTTCAC
>JAAEPA010000184.1 GCA_024222475.1 Gammaproteobacteria bacterium
GATAAAGCGGATCTGGATTCTATGTTGCGTCAACAGAGCTAATGCGTGCTCGTCCAACTCGCCATACGTCAGCATCCCCAGTAGCGACTTCCACAGGTGTGCCAAGGTCATTTTACCGGTGAGGTGTTGTTGAAAGGCGGTGCTCAGTACCATGAGCTGATTGATCAGATGGGCCATTTGCAGGCACTGATAATAATTTTTGGCCGCCTGCCAACTGCCGCGAGAGAATTTGTGCTGCAGGCCATAGCCGTGGTTTTTCTGGCTATTGAAGCCCTCGTTTTCAATCTTCCAGCGCAGCCGCCCCGTCCGACTGATCAGCCGGGCACAGGCTCCGTCGATGGGGATATCGCTGAGATGGACAAACCGAGTGCGGGTTTGCTCACCGGTGTTGCGATTGGTGATCGTTTCGATACACTCCACCCAATTAAGCCGATGCGAGTGATAGTCGATCGCGTTGAGCCAGCTCAGTTGCTCAACAATCTCTGAGGGGCCCTGGATCCGTCGCTCGGTGCGATGCGCATCGGGGGTGATCCTGCCCAACGCACGCACTTCCTCCCACACCGTGGGCAGATTGCCATCCTTAAATGTAATGATAAAGCGCCAATCGTTACGCCTGCATTGCTCGAAAAAGCCCTGATTGGGATATAAACCATCGGCGGTAATGCAGATCGGCAGACGAGGAAAGTACTTCTTGAGCTTTACCGCCAAGCGCTTAAAGGCCTTGGGCTCACAATCCTGTTTATCATACTCTCCCTCAGGGTTCTCGATCCATTCGCTAGCGATCGATATCGAAAAGCCATTGGGGGTGATCAGCTTGGCCTCCAAGACATTGTGAAAATAGGTGATCTTGCCTTTCTTGGAACATTTGTGTAAACAATGTTCACAATGTTGCTGAGCAAAACTCATCACCCCGGTGCCATCGATCGCCACCACGAACCAGCGCTTCATGAAGCGGAATCGATGCAGCGCTTTTTTCTCTAACAGCGCTTGGATCAGGCGGTGCTTGAGCCGCTCAAGGGCCTCATCGGGCAGTCGGCGCAGGACCCGATCGACCGTGTCCATATGCGGCAGCCGAAGTTTAAACAGCTTGCGGTACTGGGATTTGAACTTGTGCTCTTGGCGCTGATTGTTAAAGGCGTTGCGCGAGCCTTGCTTAAAGATGAACATCGCGATGCA
>JAAEPA010000185.1 GCA_024222475.1 Gammaproteobacteria bacterium
GACTCGCCGTCCTCGACGACCTTACTCACGAAGCGCTTGCCCCACAAATGGCCCTTGGTCCCACGCCTCCGGTTGTGAGCAAGGGCCATACGGCGATTGATTTCCCACATATACCAGGATATATCGGTGTAGCGGCGATAACAATCCTCCAGCCGCCAGTCATTCCAAGCCTGGGGGTCTTTGAGGCGTGATTGCGCCAGTAGAAAACGCCGTTTGACGTCCTCCGGATCACATGGTGGCCGAGACACTTTTAGGACCAGATGGTAATGTTATGTGGCCAGGCCGATTATGTTGCCAGCCAGTACCCCGGACGGACAAAAGCCTTAGACAGCAGGGTCTCACACCTGCGAACCGCTGCTTTTAAATAACATAATTCCACCCGATAATCTTAAGTGGGGGCTTCCCCTAAATTGATGCCATTTCCTGGAGGTTATCATGAGTTTGGAACACTGTTTTGTCTGCCCGCGCGCTTTGCAACGTCTCAGAAGAGGCCCACTTGGCAAGTTTCTGGACGGGTTTTGCGTGGATGAATCATCACCGATTTTCTGTGCTTACAATCCGACACTATATTGCCAAAATCGCTCATTGGAGTCGCTACCTCGAGCATCAAGGCTTTTTAGAAACCGACCGCTTGAATGCCACCACCATCAACGATTTCCTGGAAAACCACCTGAGCGTATGCCTCAACAAACATGGTCACCCCCAAAGAAAAGACCTGGTATCTTTTTCAATCCATCGGTTTCTCAGCTACTTGGAGGAGATTGATTGTCCACTTTTGCCTCCACAAGAGGTGATGCCGCATCAAGAACTGGTGGATGGATATATTCGCTGGTTGCGAGATGATCAGGACCTATCCGTTGGAACCCTAAATTTACGGCGGAATTATCTGACCCGATTTATCGATGCAGAGCTCTCAAATCAGAAGGATTTGAAATCCTTAAGTGGTGTGCAAGTCGAATCGCTGTTTCTCAATTATGCTCGTGGGAGGGGACCCTCGGCCCGACGCTCGATGCAAGCAACACTGAGAACTTTTTTCCGATTCTGTCTGGCAGAGGGGCATCTCAGCCAGGATTTATCCTTGTTCATTCCGACCTTGCGAACCTACCGGTTAAGTCGGGTACCTCGTGGTCTCGGTCCCAGCGATGGGGAAAAATTGATCCAATCGATCAAGACGAAATCGAAAGCCGGTATTCGAGACCGGGCCATGATCCTGATGCTCCACACCTACGGTGTTCGAGGTGTTCATGTTCGATGTCTCCGTCTGGAGGACATAGACTGGCGAAAAGAGCTGATCTGTTTTCGGCCGGCCAAAAAAGGAAAAGAAGTCAGGCTGCCATTGACCCCAAGGGTTGCAGAAAGCTTGCTGCGTTACCTCGAGCAAGCAAGACCCGATTCTCAATCTCCGGTGATTTTTCTGACGGCCCATGCCCCTTATCGACCGTTGGAACACTATAACCTCACGCAAATCATCCGTGACCATTCACTGAAAGCAGGACTCGACATTCCCAGCCGGGGGTCCCATATTTTCAGACATGGTTTCGCGACCAGGACACTGGCTCAGGGCGAATCGTTGAAAACGATCGCGGATCTATTGGGCCATCGTCATCTCTCCACAACGTTCCAGTACACAAAGGTTGATTTTCAAGCACTGGACCGAGTCGCCCTGCCATGGCCGGAGGTGCTCTCATGAGATATCCGGTATTCAAAAGCCATTTTGGCCAGGAGATGACAGCGTTCTGCGCGCTTCATCGCCTTTCGGGAACCGACTATTTATCCCAAGCTCGATTGCTCAGTAAGTTTGATGATTTTTTGGACGGGATTGACTATAGCGGTTCGAGTCTCACGCGACAGGTCATCGACCGTTTCATGCAGAAACAGTCCCATTTGGCCCCGCGATCACGTGCCAACCGCCTATGTGTGGTCCGGCAGTTTTGTGTATATTTGAACCGCCAGGAGCCCACCTGTTACGTTCCCGAGCGATCAAGGACGCTCCAATCCTATGCGGTTTTTCACCCCTACATTTTCTCAACCGGCCAGGTTCTCAACCTCATGGCCCAAGCCATGGCACTGCCGCCTGCCGGCTCGTTGAGAGGGTTCACTTTGAAGACGGTTTACGGATTGCTCTTCACCACGGGTTTGCGGATCAATGAGGCCCTTTCTTTGAACCTGGAGGATATTCACTTCAATGGACTTCGCTTGTTTATTCGGAGAGGAAAATTTCGAAAAGAGCGCTGGGTTACGATCACTCCATCGACAGCCAAAGCGATCCAGGCCTATCTCAACTGCAGGCTCCGGAAGTTCCCTGCATCTCATGCCGATCCGCTCTTTGTCAACAGACATGGAAAGCGTTTATCCCAGGCCAGCGCTCGGAAACCCTTTCGAAAACTGCTGGCCTCATGCGGCATGACACCCCAATCAGGTCGCCATCCTCGTCTTCAGGACCTACGCCACAGCTTTGCCGTCGAGCGCCTTCTGAGGTGGTATCGAGAGAGAGAGGATGTCAACAGCCTCTTGCCTGCGCTGGCAACTTATATGGGACACGTCAATATCGCCTCTACCCAAATCTACATTCACGCAACTCCTGAGCTCATGCATGAAGTTTACCGGCGTTCCCTGGCCTATGTCGCAACTCACATTCATATGCAAGGAGGCACAGATGATTGCTGAACACCCGATTGCCAATTACATGCACGGTTATTTCTACGAGTATCTTGGGGGAGCCAAAGGGCTCTCCAACAATACGATTCTGGCCTATCGGGACTCTCTCAAGTTATTCTTCAAATTTGCTGCGGAGCACTGCCACAAAAACGTTGATTGTCTGCTCGCCGAAGACCTTGATAAGAAACTCGTTCTCTCTTTTCTCAACCAACTCGAAACCGAGAGGAACAATTCAGCTCGAACGCGTAATCTCAGACGGGCGGGGATTTGTTCATTGTTCACCTTCATTGCCGGCGAAGAGCCGGCACTTCTGGGCTTATGCAACCGCGTTCGTTCCATTCCCAGTAAGCGGACCGAACACAAGGTTGCCGAGTATCTGGAGAATGAAGAAATTGCCGCGATTTTCAATGCCGTAGACCTCGACTCCAGGTTGGGGCCACGCGATTACGCCTTACTCCAGCTCCTTTTCAACACCGGCGCCCGAGTCCAGGAAATTGTCGATCTTCATCTCGATGATCTACGTCTTGAGGGCGTCGCCCAAGTCAAGCTCCTGGGCAAGGGTCGTAAGCAGCGGGCCTGCCCACTATGGCCTCAAACGGTTCAAACACTCCATAACCTTCTCCGAACCCCTCACCCTGAGGGTGGCGCCAATGCTCTGTTCCTCAACACGAGGGGTGAGCCCATCACCCGTTTCGGCGTCGGCTATATCGTCAACAAATATGCCGCCCTGGCCCGGAAAAAGTGCCCATCTCTAGTAAACAAATCCGTGAGTCCTCATTCATTTCGACATTCCAACGCAATGATGCTGATCCGAGCGGGTAACGACATCAACATGGTCCAGGCCTGGCTCGGTCACGCCGATATCAATACAACCCATACTTACTTCGACTTGGATATGGATATGAAGCGCAAAGTCTTGGAAAAGGCGCAGCCACCCTGTCGCCGAAAGATCAAACCAAGGTGGCGAAAACCGGGTGTGCTCGAATTTTTGGATCAACTGACCAAAGGAGACCTGGCAAATCCCGCCGCAACCACTTGAAGGGATATGCACGCTGAGTTGGAATAAACCTCTTCGAGATAGCCCCTCGTGAGGCCCATCTTAAAAATGCCATCGTTTGAGGGTGACCTGGGATAGTTCATTCTGAAGTGCCTCTAAAGAAAGCAGTATGGTACAATAGCTGAAATCGATAACTAATGCAACGACAATAGCTTATATCACCATGGAGTATTAGAAGTGCATTAAATACCCATATTAGGGATTAGTGTGCTCGCTCCTTCGCCAATTATCTCTAAACCGGACCGTCGGTCGCCCGGAGACCCATAGTTCCTGATCAGTGAAGTCTTTGCCATTTTTGGCAAAATATTCAGGTCAGCCCCCTGCCGCAAGCTGGGGAATCACGACCATTTCCTTGAGCTTTAGGGCCATGGCAATGACCTCTCGGCCGAAGCTGGTGAGGTAGTACTTGTAAGTCTTGCCGACCTTCTTGATCAGCCCATGCACGCGGAGCCGCTTGAGGATTCTCGAAATTTGGCTCGATGATTTCCCGGAAAGCTTTCTCCGCAGCATTGAACTTCGAAACCCAGCGATGTTGAACTCCCCGGCCAGGAGTGCTTGGAAGATAGACTGGTCCTCCTGTACAAGAAAGTGAAATCCCTTGAGGGTGCGTCCCTTCCGGACCACCTTCCTTGTGATCTTTTCTAATTTGTGAATGCCAATGCTGGGATCGTCCAAACTGGCCAAAAAATCTAGATATCGATGATTGGCGGCCCGTACAATTCCCTGGAGGCAGCTCAGGCTGTAGATGCCTTTTTTCATGGGTGCCCATTTCAGCTCACTGGTACCATCGCGATGTTCTACCTCTCGGTAGTGCTTAAAAAAAGAAAGGTCGTTGACTGTTGTCTCAATTCTGAGAACGAGGTGATATTTGTCGTACATCTTAATAGAAACCTTGCCCATGTGATGCTTGATGCAGGTACCTTCAATCCGTGTATGAAAGCGGTTCCCCATTTCGCCTTCGAATCTCGGGTCAAGCTTCTTGCCCAAGAAGGTCGCGATTTGTTGCGGCTTGACCGTGTGAATGGCTGTACGAGTGAGCTGTTCATAGATCGGCTGTAAATCGCTCTGCCGCTTGAACACCACGTCGGTGGCGTATTCCACCTGCATGACACTCCAATGATAATTGACGCCAAACTGCTTGAACACCGGACAATACGTCTCTGCAAACCGGTCCAATCGCTGGTGAAGCATTTTCGCATTAAATAGGTCGGCATCTCCCTGGGCGCACTGATAGTTGGCGATTTTCACGAAAGCATTATCGAGCAGTTCGTAGTCAATCCCCCCTCGCCTTAACACCCCCGCTAACCAGTTGTGGCCGTTGAAGTAAATTTGCAGTCGAAAAGGGCACCAGGTTGGAACGCGAACGTAAGTCAGCCCAAGCTCCTCGTCGATGAAGTAGATGTAGTAGTGTAGGCATTGGCCCGTGTCGGGTTTCAGGTAGGCCTTGTGCGTCCTTTTGTTGTACCATGGCTTGTAAGATGAGCAAGATTCCATTGCTGAGAGAATGTGGACCAATCCGGGCGCTTCACCACGCTGTCTCAAGACCTTCTGAACCAAGGCGTCCTTTCGGACATTTCGCTTATTGATGTGCTCGATTTCCAGATTGTTGGTTCTGGCGATCTCGTGAACATTTTTCCGGACCTGATCTCGAAGCCATTTGGCATAGGCCGGATAGTCGAAAATCCGCCTTTTGTCCGCATACAACAGACTGGTCATCCCTTTTGCATGACACGCCCCTGGGAGAGTGCCTTGAATGATCACACGATCATAGACAGACAGAACACCTTGAATCTTGTCTCCATACCGTTCACAGAATTTTTCCATGAGTGCACCCCCGTTGAAATCGTAGTACGCTTGGCAGGAGATTACCACAGCATTTGGACAGGTTCTTAACCATGCATCTCGGCGATCTCAGGCTCTTTCCATCTTTATCGACCATTTCCAAAAGGAGTGCAAGAATGCGTGATTTTAAGGAACTCAAGGTCTGGCAGAAGGCTCACCAATTGGTTCTCAACATTTACAAGGCCACCCAATATTTCCCTGCTGATGAACGTTATGGCTTAATTTCCCAAATACGCCGCGCCGCGGCTTCCATCCCGACCAATATTGCTGAGGGCTGTGGGCGCCAGGGAAACCGGGAACTCGCTCATTTTCTCAGTATGGCCGCTGGCTCATCAAGCGAGATCGACTATCAACTGCTTTTGGCCCGCGACCTGACCTATCTCTCCGATGTGGATTATCGTGAATATCAGGCTGCGGCCGCCGAAATAAGGCGCATGTTGCACGCTTTCATTCGAAAGCTGATACCTGATGGCTGACACCTGACAGCACCCAGACGAGCTAGCAGCAAACCCAAAAATCTTCGCCTTTTCCAGCTCGTCTGGGTTAGGTTTTATCAGGCATGTGCGGTTAAATGTGACCCTTCGGCCCCTGGTGGGGCGCGCATGCCCCATGAAGTTATGTTGCGATAGTGGCCGACCAGTGTGCACAACCCAAGTGAAAGGACGCCTCAAGCAACATAATCGGCCTGGCCACATAACATTACCACCTGGTCCTTAAAGTTACTCGACCGCCATGTGATTCGGAGGACGTCAAACGACGTTTTCTACTGGCGCAAACACGCCTCAAAAAGCCGCGGCCCTGGGATGATTGGCGGTTGGAGGGTAGTTATCGTCGGTACACCGATATTTCCTGGTATATGTGGGAAATCAATCGCCGTATGGCCCTTGCTCACAACCGGAGGCGTGGGACCAAGGGCCATTTGTGGGGCAAGCGCTTCGTGAGTAAGGTCGTCGAGGACGGCGAGTCGTTGCTTCGTGTGATGGCTTACGTCGAGCTCAATGCGGTCCGTGCGGGGATTGTCAAAACGCCGACCGACTATGCTTGGGGCTCCGTAGGTGTCATCAAACGGGCCTTGGATCGCGGTGAGGAGCCCCGGGTTTTTCCTGCCGGCTTCCTCCAGGACTTCCCGGAAAAGGATCGGGCCAGAGCCTATGTGGTCTGGATCAACTTCCTGGCTACCCGCCTCCACGGTGACCCTGGCGTTCAAGCCCCGGTCCAAATAGCCTTAGCCCTGAAAAGGGTAGATCTGGCTGAGATTGCCATGGAGTTTGCTAGTGGTGAGCCTGCCAACTGGTCAACCCAGGCCTACGGTTCCGTGGAATTCGTCGAGAAAACCCTGGGAACCAGGTCCGGAAAGAAAGCCTTGGAGGTCAGGTCCGGAAAGAAAAGGCAAGAAAGAAACCGGCAGGGGCCTGCTCGGGCGTCGCCAGGATAAGTGCGAGCCCGCACAAGACCAATTGAATCAAGCAAAAAGCGATGCAGCACCCCGGAATAGTTGGGTGATTGGCATCGCTGTGCCATTTTATGATCGAAAACGAGCCAAAAGGTCTACAAAACAGAATTTCAAGCCTCCATTTCGGACACGCCCCTTCATGAAGCCCGCCCACCCCATTTGAGAGGTCCACGCCAACACCTGGCACCCAAAAATCAAGGATTCACGGGCTTCTATATGTTACCTGTTCCCTTCCTTTTCTCCCTTCCTTTTCCGTCGCAAAGGGCTCGGCGGCTACCTGCTCCGAAAAATCCTGGCGGAAGCCACCGCGGCCGGCCTACCCGTACGCATTCACGTGGAGATGAACAACCCCGCGCTCAACCTCTACCACCATCTCGGTTTTTACAAGACTGGTGATACCGGGGTTTATTACCTGATGGAATGGCATCCGGACAAGGAGAAACGCAAGGCCAAAAAGAAAACACAAAACAAGTGAGTTGTCCGACCAC
>JAAEPA010000186.1 GCA_024222475.1 Gammaproteobacteria bacterium
CATAGCGGTATTTCTGTTATCCATGGGTAGGATAACTTTGTACGCGGCAACATCGATAAGTAGGTCAGCCAGCAGATCAGCAGAGGCGTGATTCAATCTGGCACGCTGATGTTGACGATCCTCGATCACGGCTTGCAGGGTAGGATAAAAGTGATCGAGCAGTGTTTGCATCTTTTCAAACAAACGTCGCTCGCCATAATCGTCGAGGACCACGGTATCGAATTCAACCACGGCGTGGATATTCACCCGAGCCAAATGCTCTCGCCATTCAGCGGTCTTTGCCTCGGAACTAACAATAAAGTTAAGTACCGGAACGACGGGCTTTGCGCAGCTGGCAAGGATCTCCAATTCATCGCAATGCTTGCCCAACACGCGATCGCGCACATCGGTGACATACAGCGATATGTCACTGATAAGCACCTGGCGCAGCGCCTTGGCCTCCTGTTCGAACTCATCATGGGCGGCCGGGCTATCCAGAAACCGGGTGATCAATTCAATGCCGTATATCCTCCCACCGCTATGCAGGGTATCCAAGAACTCCAGAAGACCAATGGAATCCTCGAGGCCAGGAGTATCGTACAGTTCAATCAGGGGCATGCCATTGACCAGCAGTGACGTGCCTTCCACATGACGCGTCGTGGCAGGGCGGTTGGAGACCTCGCCAAACATAGCATCTCTGGTGAGAGTGCGCAGTAATGATGTCTTACCGGTATTGGTGTGGCCGACAACAGCAATCTTGAGGACCGGAAGACTCATGCTGAGATCACCGTGGTCTGCGCGAGGTCGAAGCGGTGGCGCAGGGTATCCAACCATTGGCGGGCAGCGTCGCCATTCACAATAACTGGAGGCTCATCATCACCAGCAACCTTATCGATGATCCGGGTTATTTGAATTTCGTCGCGTCCCTGTAGCTCTAACAGGATAGCGAACAGAGCTGCACTGCTTACTGCATTGGCGAAATCTGCCTTTGCCAATTCCTCCGGTGATGATTTAGATTCTTTGGATTTGACAAGCATCGGAAGCGCAGCACCCAATCCTGCCCATATCGGTAAGGCTGCAATAGCAACCGGTGAAACGAGTGTGGCGGCAGTAACGCATCCCATGGCGCCGGCCAATGCACCGGCAGCATACCACTTGGGATTCCGGCGCAAACGCTCGGGCAAGAGATTGAGCATCTGGTTGGCACTGGACTTTAGCTGGCCTACGAGATCACCACCCGTCTCAACCCGAGTGCACAGCATCACTTGCCAGGTCTGGCGTTCATTTTTATAGAGTGCCGCGATAACTCGGTGTAACTCGGCCTGGGCATTGGCATCGGGCACATCGGGCCATTTTCCTACGTGATCCAGAATCAGCTCGAACGCCTGTTCGATGTGCCGCACCTGAGGCACGATCTCGTTGACTGCCCCCATCAATACCGCCAACCTAGCCCGACTGGCATCGGTCAGATGGTTCAGATCCATGTCAACGATCCAATCCTCGGAGACCTGAACCCCACCGGCAAGCTCGCGCCAATCCGCGAAGCGCTGCTCCACCTCATCAGGATGCCCCCGATCTCTCAATCGCTGACCGTCCGTTAACAGGATAGCCACCGGCGCACTGGAAGAGGCCTGCACCCGACTGATAAATCTTCGGATTCCCCGGTCCGGTGTTGTTGCTGCAGAGCATACGATAGCAATTGATCTCAGCGCGATAGGGGCTGACTGCAGCTGCTCCAGTACTGTGCGGCGGTCGTCACGGCTGTCGACAAAACCCAGGTCGAACCAATCGATTTCCCGGATTGGTGGTGGCCAGGTAGAGACGGGCTGCTCAATCTCGAATCCCATGATCGCTGCGGGACCGGCGCTCTCGATAGGCTGTGCCCCGTTCCGAGCATGAACAGATCTGCCAATCTCAGGGGTTTTGCCATAAGGCTCAGGATCGACAACTCCAATAGTTCGCGATGCCGGCATGAGACGAGTTTGCAGGCGCGCATAGCCAGGGAGTTCTGTATCGAGCCGAAATCTCACATCCGCCCGTCGTCGGGCAAGCAAGCAAAAACCAAGCAACAACAGCCGAGGCAACAGACCGTATACTACGATACTGCCTACCAAGAGCCCTGACCAGGCTTCGCGAGACGCTGGGAGAGGCTCACCCTTGTCAGTCCAATGACTGGCAGTGATCTGTTCGGCATTGGGAGTGGGAAATCCCAGTGTCTCCGGAACACTGGCGATAACTCGCGTAAGCGTAATATATGAGCGCTCGGATAAAATCGTTGTTTCCCAGGTAAAAGAATATTGTCTAGTACTCAAAATCAGCAGCACCAGCACCAAGCAGCCAATGATAAACGCCAGCCACAGGCCGTGGCTAATCGTACTTAATGTCCAGCGGCCGATGGAGGTTCGCGTATACACAGAGCCAACAGCCTGCACCGCGGCCATCTGCATGGGACCTTTGTGTAACCATTGGCTTATTCGGCGTCCCAACAGAAAGGTGAGATTACCCAGTGACCCGGCAGCCACAGCGCGGGGAGTCAAGAATGCCAGGATCAGCCATACCAGCAACGCGATGGTAGGCACACCGAGCAGGCTTCCGAGCACCCAAAAGAAATTGATGACAGGCCCTTCGAGTTGTGAACCAAGCGCCACCTGTGCTGCCGTAGCGCCGACGATCGCCGCTACAATCAAGCCAATAACGACAATAATCCCGAACGCATTGCGAAGTTGTTGCAGGGACGTTGTCAGCGCTGGAGAGATTGTCAACGATCGGGCCCGGACAATGATTCGGTGTTCCAGATCACCATCGGCATTTTGTGCCAGGGCGTCCGCCTGTGGATCGTTGATGGCGAATCCCTGGGTATCTTCATGTAGCCGAACCGCTTCGGCGAGCAGTCGCTGCTCTCGGCTAAACGGCTCCTGAGAGGCAGGATCCTGCGACGAGTCGACTGTTTTGGATTTACCTAACTTGGGGATCATCTATTAATTGAAAAGTGGGAGGAACTGGGGCCAAAACAGAGGGTCAAGGAGATCCTGGCAAGTATCGACCGCGCCTCCGTGATCAAGCAGGCGCGAGCGGATATTGGCTCGAGCCTGAGTCGCAGCTGATACCGCAGATGCGAGCCCTCAATTGGTCTTGCTTTCAGCCTCCCCCTTTTGCACATCGACGGCCAAGTCGTCCAGCATCATCGCCAACTGTTTAGCGGGGCGATAGCCGGGCAGCATCTCACCGTCTTCCAATATGATCGCCGGAGTCCCGGTAACGCCCACCAGTTGGCCAAGATCCATCTGTGCTTCAATGGGGTTCTTACAATCTTTGGTATCCACCTTAGTTCCCTGCTTAGCATCGGTGAG
>JAAEPA010000187.1 GCA_024222475.1 Gammaproteobacteria bacterium
GAGATGACGCAGATCAAAAAAAAGCGGCTGCAAAGCCGCTTTTTTTTGATCTTGGAGTGCTGCTGATTAGTGAATGATTTTTCTCCTTACGAAATACCAAGCTGTGAGTGCTATGATCAGCGGGAATACAGGGTCGAACTCATTCGCGGAGACCAGTGAACAGCCACCACCGCCACTCGTATCGTCGCTTCCAGAGCCACCGCCGGAACCGCCACCTCCACTGGAACTATCATTGTCGGTAATGGTTACCGCGACAGAATTATTTGTTACGGCAATCTTTGTTCCAGTTGAGGCGCTGGCTAGGGCGATTGTGATCGTTTCATCGTTTTCATCCACGGTATCGTCTTCAATATCCACGACATCAACCGTTTGAGCCGTCCCGATGGTATCCGCAAAGCTCACCGTAGTGGAAAGATCGGTGTAATCCGAGGCGGATGCCCCGGTAATGGTAAATCCTACACTAACCGCACCGCTGAGATCGCCTATGCGTTCTACGCTGAGTTGTAAGGTGCCGGAATCCTCGGCGACAGAGACATCGGAGGTATCGGTGATGCGAAAGGTGGTGGAAGCTGAATTGAACTCACCCCAGATCTCCTCTTCATCGTCAATCTGCGGGGCGGTATCGTCATCGCCATGCCAGACGGTCAGATAGACGTCAGCGGTGCTGTCGAAGGCCACCGCAGGATAAGTGGCGGTAAAGGCCGTGCTGCCATCTGTTGTACCCATGTCACTAATGCGAAAATCGCTATCGCCGTCAACAGCTGCGCCGGTCCCCCCGGCGAGGCGCTGACCATAGATTTCGTACTCATTATCTATCAACGAATTTTCGTCATCATCGGCCTCCCAGACCACCAGATACTCGTTGTTGATGGCATTGTAGACGACCGCCGGTCCCGTATCCTCAGTGGGGCCAGGAGTACCGTCATGACGAACACCGAAGTCGGCATCGGTGGAGTCGGCAAAGCCCATTTCACTAATCTTGTAGGTAGCGACCTTTTCCGATCCATCGGCATTGAGAATCGTCCCGAATATCTCGAATTCATCATCTGCCCCGGTATCGTCACCCTCCCATACCACTAGATATTCTTGGTCGATAGTGTTATAGGCGACATCGGGGAACCTGCCGATGAACGTAAGGTTTGCGGCTCCTCCCATCGAACTGATGCGCAGTAGTTGGCTGCCGCTAACGCCGGTACCATCAGTATCGGCATCGACAAGCTGACCGTAAACTTCAAAATCATTATTGGTATCAAAATCTCCCCACCATACCACCAGATACTGGCCGTCATCGGGATTGTAGGCCGCGGCAGGGGAAACAGCGGCAAGATTGGCTCCGGGGGTGCTGCTGATTCTAAAGTCATCTACTTTTTCCGTCCCGTCACCATTGAGGATCTGACCAAAGATCTCTATTTCACCAGAGGTCACGGGATCTCCGTGCCACGCAACCAAATACTCGTTATCGGTGGAGTTATAGGCCACTGCTGGGGCAGATTCATGAGTAGTATCCACCCCAAAAACGCCTACGCCGGTGCCTCCCATGTCACTTATAGTAAAATTTGTACCTTTGAGAGTGCAATCATCCGCATTGATGATCTGCCCGAAAACCTCGAAATCGTCACCGATCAATGCACCATCGCCAAAGTCCCGATCATCATCTCCCCACCATACGACCAGATACTCGTTTTCAGTGGAATTATAAGCGATGGCGGGATACAGACCATTAAAACCATCAGTGCCTCCAACGGTTCCCATCGAACTGATGCGCAGATTATCGGTCAAGACCGAGGCCCCGGTATCGGTAACGATACATTGACCGAATATTTCAAATTCATTGTTAGCTGTGGCGGCATCATCATCGCCCCACCATACGACCATGTATTGATCATCCGTGGAATTATAGGCCACGGACGGCTCCACTCCTGAAAAATTGGTCTGTGAATCAGGACCCATGTCGCTAATCAAAAAGTCCGTGGCAAATACCCCGCTAGTGAAGAACATACAAATGGTTAGTGATACGACCAAATACTTTATTCTATCCATTATTCATGATTCCCGTTATGTTGATGTTGCAGATTGCATTCTTCGGAGGGCTAGATATGTGGCTAAAGCTCAGCCAGTCTTTTTGATTGCGTATTCAGCTGTTTTGAACTCAACAGATTTGACAGTCAAGTAGAGATTCTAAGCTAGTTTATCCCCTTCGAAGGTAACGGGGTCTGCTGTTTATCAGCAATGCCCCTCATTTCATCCATTCTAAGCAAACTGAAGGAGTAGAGTAAGGCGGCAAACGCGCAAACTTAAGGGGTTAAAGTCTTGAGTAAGGGGGAAAAGGTGGCGGCTTAGGCGCGTATTTAAACGAATGACAGGTCAAAACATATCAGCCCGGATGTTTTATACATTACACACGCCCTTGCTAGATCCTTGTTTCCACAAGAAATTATTCTCAGTCGGCCGTCACCGTGGATACATTGCTTCTTCTGAAA
>JAAEPA010000188.1 GCA_024222475.1 Gammaproteobacteria bacterium
AAAGATATTCGGAGTATAGCAGGAAACAAATTTTTTGTATATGGACGAAAACTGACTGAAACGGTAAGCTATCCCGGCATCAGCAAAATCTTCTTCTACACCTAATTACGCTAACGGCCAGAAGAACACGTTCGCTATGCCGGATGGTGTGACCTACCCGTATACTTATGGCGACAACAACGAATTACAGACTATCCGCATTCCGGGAGTCGGCAATATCGACTTATCCCTCCTATACCCTGAACCGTCCTGACAGCATGACCATGCCAGGCTGCAGCCAGAGCTATCAATACGATGCCTTGATGCGCCTCGAAACCCTTAATGCCCCGGATGCAGGACTGAATTATGGATACATGTATGATAATGTCAGTAACATCTTGACAAAACAGACGGAACATGGGAATTATGGGTATGGGTATGATGACGTCTACCGCCTGACGAGTGCGGACAACCCGACCCAGGAAAACGAAGCCTACACCTACGACAATGTTGGCAACCGGGACACCGCTTCAGGCGTCACGGGTACAATTGCCCACAACGCCAATAATGAACTGACGGTCTATGGTGATGACATCAGCTACGACTACGAT
>JAAEPA010000189.1 GCA_024222475.1 Gammaproteobacteria bacterium
CGATCGCCGTTTTGTGGGTCGTTATTTCTCATCCCGATCCGAGATTCTTGGTATCAACACCGGTTTGATGATTGCCTTGAAGGTATCCGATGCCCTTTCTATCGGTTTGAGTTATCAACCCATTAACGCGCTGACAGTGGATTTCGGCGCTCAGTACACCTTGCCCGCTACCCGCAAACTACGCCAAGGGTTGATTGAACTCACAGCTGACGCCGCGAACCTCGAGGCGCAGGTCAAGACCAGCATCTATTCCATGGTGCTGGGGATGCGGTGGCGATTCTAGGGCGTAAAGGCAATTTTGATTTGATGTGAATTATTCCGGTGGAACCGATCATACTGATCGGCCCCACTCCGATTAATACTCAGGGCTTACCAAACCCAAGCGGACGGCCTCCAGGCTCGCCTCGGCCCGCGAATTGATGTTCAGTTTGCTGTAGATGTTCTTAATGTGATCCGCTGAGGTGTGCGGCGAAATACCCAGTAGATAAGCCAACTCCTTGCAGGTCAGGCCCTTGGCGAGCAGGGTCAGCACTTCACTCTCTCTGTGGGTCAATCCGCAACGGGACAAGGGCTTGGTCTGTATACGAAAGTGCTGAAGGCGGTGATCAAGATGGCGACGCTGAGGGTGCCCAGCGGATTGACATTCAGCAGACACACCAAAATCAGGTCAAAGGCAACGACCGACACCCCCCCGAGGAACCAGATCCAGCTGGCAAACCACCAGCGTTCGATATCGAACAACCGATAACGTAGGGCGCCAAGCGCAAATCCTGCATAAAGCATCAGTAACATCGATTGCGCCAGCCAAGTTGGCAGGATAGGTTGTTCACCAAACAGGGTCGGTCCCAGATAAAGCACAACCGCGGAACCGATACTGAGGAAGACGGTTAGCAGGAACCACAATAGTGAGGCTCGTTCGATCGGATGTTGGCGGGTCATTCGCCACTGCTGATGCGCCAGCAACAGACCCACTAAATAGGGCAAGATCAACTCGGGTATATAGAAGGCGTGCAGTGGCCATTGCACTATCTGCAATGTCTCATTGATCCAGATCAGGCCCACCGCAGTGAATCCGATCAGGGCAAACGGCAGGGTTCCAATCCGCCGCGGAAAATAATAGAGCAGGATCAAGGCGCTGTAGGCGAACAGCGTAACACCGAGATGATTTACCGCGCATAGTACCTTGAACCATTGCGGTTGCAAGACCAGTTCTCTAGACACATAGAACGCCATGTTGCAAGCACCCAACATGAATCCGCTCCCCCCCACGGCCAGCAGGCGGGATGTCACTTGACCCCGCCGATAACTCCAAATACCCAGACCGAAAAATAGACCTATTGCCGCAGAAAAATTGATGATCCAGTAGCGGAACGGAAGATCAGCGATAGGGCGAGAACGGCCAATGTAGAGTGCCACCGAATGACCATTGCTCTGGCCGGCAAATACCTGAGCTTGACTCAGCAGCGTATATAACTCGGCCTGGTGCTCGAAGAAGCGGTTGTACTGTGCGTAGGTCGATAGGTTGTCCGGTTCCTCCATGACGGACAGCGGACCGACATTGACCCGGTGTTCATCAGTATTGTCGAGAGTCGTAATGATCGCTCCGCGCAAGGACTTGTCTTGTATCCCCGGCCCATAGACGGCAGCGACCCAAAGACCTTGGTCCTCGTTGCCAGGTTGCAAGCTTAAACTGAGCCAGAGCTGGCGTGACAGCAGCCACAAACCGAGAAATACCATGCCAAGATAGGCTATGCCCCCAGTGATCAATACCGTTAACGGCGCTATTGCCGGCAGCCATAGACCAATGGGAGCTGGATTTTCAATAAGGGTGCTCACTTTGTATCAATCACTCAAATAAGCTCCTCGAAATTGCGTTGTAGAACTTGATCTGGTGCTTTCGTGATCGATAATATTTTTATTACTCGATGTTCGAGTTAACTCATTATAATATTATAAAAGTCTAACGTTATGCGGCCATTGCTCGATACTTCAATGAGGGTGAAGGTGCTATGCGTCCCAGGTCGCGGCCATTCATGTGTTTAGCCGAATCCCTTAATGGAAAGACTTGCTCGAGCATATCCGTCAACTGATGGAGTTTCTCTTGCGGGGCCTTGTCATTGAGCAGGCGTTGGATAAAAGCTACGACAGCATCCATTTGAGATTTATCTCGTAGACTACCTACGGTACACGCGGGTAGCTTGTTCTCCAGGCGGGCCGTTTGCTTAGGGTGAAGGAGGAGACAATGGTCTAGCAGAAGGCTCAGGATCAGGCCTCGGCTTGACCCCTCTTCGCC
>JAAEPA010000190.1 GCA_024222475.1 Gammaproteobacteria bacterium
GGACCTGAAATCACCCAGGCGAGACCGGCGGGCTCATTTGAACAGAAACCTACGGTTTCGCTCGCAAGAAAAGCTTCTGCTGGTCCATCGAAGCCGAGGTAATCGCTCAAGATGGCTCCGAACGGTACTGGTAATCTTGTACAAACGTAGCGCCCTGAAGCAGTGCAGCGTCGGCACTCGATCCGTCCTTTTCGAGAGTCCCTTGACGGCCAAGAGCGGACAGTCAGTATTCACCATGATCAACAGATTAGTTGGATGTAATTTCAGCTAATACTGGGGCCGATGTGACAGAATTCTTAAGTCATCTGCAAATTATTTCCCCAAGGGTAAATCCGGGGAATCAGGACAGTGAAAAGCGAGGCCAGAACAATGGCTATAGCTGACCCATAGATAAACATCTCCCATGTATTTGGCTTAATGGCACCCAGAGCAATAATTAGAAACAGCATCGGTAAATCAAGATAGTGGGTAAAAGACGGGATCAGCTTTCCCCTTTCAACCTCTAATTCAGCAGTGATTTCCCCTTCCCTGAGCGATTCATCCGTTAGGCGGCGCAGCTTCATGAAATATAATCTGGTTACTGTATTTCCTTCTATGAACTCAAATGCGAAAAGCGCAATCATGCCGACTAGCCATGGGATCTGGATAAAATCCCAACCTCCATAGTACTCAACAGTGAACCAGGTACCGGAAAACAAAAGAATAAGTGCCCCCGGCACAACAACACCATCGTAAAAGACCGCGATATATCGAACCGCCTCCGAAAATCGGACTAGGTCCCGATGCTGGCGAGAACGCAGATCAGCAAGCCAGACACCTATCAGACCCGCGCCCATTAAAACAGCACCCAGTATATGTAGATATTTGAGGATCACATATTCCATTATTAAGCCCGGTTGGTATGTAGGTGTTTGGGCTTAGAGCGCATTCTTCCAGTCATTTTCAGCCCATCACGTATATTCATACCCATTAGAGTCAAATTGACGGCTCCGGCAATCAACTCTAAGCCCTGGACCAAATAGAATTTTGTATCAAAGGCTCCTGCGGAAGCCCATTGATCCAGAAATATGGCGGCTGGCAGAAGAACAAGAACACCATTTGCGCCAATTATCGGCATTCGCTTTTTTTTGGCTTCCGACAAGCGGCCCTTGCGACCTTTGCCCAGAGCAAATCCTGTCCCTCCAGTCGCCGCAATTGCAGGAATAAGGATAAATAGTCCCGGCATGACAATTAATCCTTTAACCGTCGCGATAGCGTCATGCGACCCGATCAGTTCGACAACAACGGTTGAGGTGAAAAATGTCGCGATACAGAGTGTCGCAATGACTCCTCCCAGTGGATGGATGAACGTTTTCATGTATCGATGCTCCCAAAGTAAAAATTACGGGTTGTGCAGTGTTTGCACTAATGACAATATGTTGTCATAATGACAGTATATTGTCAACATGGTTTGGAGTACGGTATGCATCACACTCGCAAAGGACGGATATTTACTGAAATTATTTTGGATGTTTTTAAGCTCGAGGGATTACTAATAGCAGAGGGTGACGAGCTAACGAGCGAACTTGGCATCACCAGTGCAAGATGGAAAGTACTAGGTGCCTTAGCCCGCTCTGATAAACCGTTGACAGTGCCCCAAATTGCCTATTCGATGGGGCAATCCCGTCAAAGTGTGCAGCGGCTTACCGATGTAATGGAAAAACTGGGAATGCTGTTGTACCAGGTAAACCCGCACCACAAAAAGGCCAAATTGGTGGCGTTATCGACAAAAGGACGGGAATTATATGAACTGGCGGAACAGAAGCAGATACCGTGGGCCAATTTGAACTCCGCTGAGATCAATGTACCTGATCTAGAGATGACATTATCTGTACTGAGAAGGATTATTCAGAAATTTGCACCGTAAAGTGCTGTTCAAACCGGATGCCTGTTTAACCGAATTTGGGCAATTCACGAGAGTCCGCTGTGGGTCGGGTCCTGTCATTCGCTCACCCGAAGAAGGTATCTTTACGCGCCCCCCAATTATATTGCATCGCAATAGGCGGAAGTCGGCCAAAAACGGTCAACAGAGCGGCGCAAGCGAGTGTCTGCTTTGAGATTTTGAGCTGCTGAGGTGATACCCCGTAAGAAGACCAACCTTTTGTATGAACTCCAGCGACGACATCGCGATGTGTGTGGTGCCATTCTTGTATGGGCCCTTGATTCGCAACACAACATCGCCGGTGCTATTGAGTTTGTGCCATTCATTGGCGATGGCGGGGCGGGTGATGTATCGTCATAGTTGCTCCAGTTTTTTTCGCTGATTCATGGCACAGCGCACATCAGCGTGTAGGCTGAACCCCTGTTCACTACTATTGCAGGATTATGGGTATTTTGGCACAACGCCCAAAATGGTCCATTTCGGAGTGTTGCGAAAACATCTTTCTATTCCATCCAGTTACAAAACAGGTTTATGAAAGTCCTAAGCGGTTGTTTTATATGAAACCTATATCGCCTTGCGTAAATGCTCGTTTTTGTAAGGCGATGTTCGCGCCATAGACTTTAATGTCAGACGGTCAAGCCGCCGATCGCCACCAAGAAAAAAAATAACCAACCATGTCATTGATTTTAGGGTATTTTGTTTTTCGGAACAATTCGCAAAAAAGTATTGCATCAGACAATATCATCCAAAATATACTTTTTTGGGCGTTGTGCCAAAATACCCATATTGGGTATGGAATGTGTAAAATGTGGGGGAATAAGTAGGATAAACGCCCTTTTTTATAGAACAGCAAAGTACCAAAGGGCCACAGAACTGTCAAACAAGCGGGCCCAGCTGATGCGGGCCGACCCCGATTGAGGCGTCGTTAAATAGTTACGGCTATTCACCTCATGGACATAATAGATGATCAGGCAACAAATTA
Organism: Gammaproteobacteria bacterium; assembly: GCA_024222475.1. Lineage (GTDB taxonomy): Bacteria > Pseudomonadota > Gammaproteobacteria > JAAEPA01 > JAAEPA01 > JAAEPA01. Next base: position 2,904 of record JAAEPA010000190.1, read on the forward strand.
CAGTTCGCGATGGGTTATACTACAGCTTCATAAAACAACTTCCGCATTGCGTAGTGAACGAGAATCTTCCCCGAGCCCACACTCGGCTCGAAACTTCGGAGACCTCCCTCGATCAGGAAAAGACCCTGACTACCATTGTTTACGTACTCCAGACAGTCTCGCTGTTCACGGGTATCCCCATGTTTGTGGCGGTAATCGTTAACTATGTCACGCGAGGCAGGGTCAGCGGCACCTGGCTGGATACGCATTATAGCTGGCAGATTCGAACTTTCTGGTACAGTCTGGTCTGGACGGTGTTGGGTGCACTCACCATGATCCTCCTCATCGGGTATCTGATTCTGGGAATCGCCTACCTTTGGCTCATCTACCGGATCGTGCGCGGCTGGCTGAACCTCGCCAGTAATCGACCGATGTATTAGGAGTCTGTCGGACTTAGGACTGATCTACTGCGGAAAAGCCGAATTTTGACAGATTTGCTGATCCTTTTCATTAAATGGCTACCGGCTAACAGTCGCCCTGGGGTTAGACCTCACATTGCACATATCTAAACACACAAGCTTGCTTACTGATCGAAACGCTTGATGGAAACCTAATCAAAGGCGTGCGGCAATTAAATAGTGTTTACGCTCAATGTGTAATATTAGAACAGAACCTAATATGCAATGCGTGTAGATAATTAAGCTACGACGCCCGTGATGCGACCTGAAATAGCTCATTAATGAGCGATCTTGGGCCAATAAGTGTCCATGGAAAACGACGGACTGTGATTCTTCACGTGACACTGGGCGCACATCCTTTCCTTGGACCACAGTCGATTCACCAGAGGCTGGCGGCCTGCGGACTGGACATGTGCATTGCCCGGTCCATGGCAAGATTCGCATTGCACGTCCGTTAAATGCGGGGTGATGAGTTTATCCAGAAACCCACCGGGTTTATTAAACCCCACGGTATGGCACGCTACGCAGTTCGGATCATAGGCCTTATTGACCGACTCTAAATGTTCATACGCGCTGGCGTGCTCGCTTCGCAGCCATAATTCATGCTGCACGGAATGACAGGCCTTGCATGATACCTCACCCGAGAAGTTAACAGCACCTGACTCCTGTTGTTTACGGATCTCAACCCTTTTCAGATAATCTTGTTCGAGTTCTGCATTGTATTCATCATACCAGGCGTTCATACGTGGAGCGTCGGGAACACTTCGCGGCATTGAGATGACCTTGTGTTCCCATTGCCTGATGTCGCCTTCGCCGTCGGTCTCGAGATCCACTCTGGCGATGCGCTTTCCGCGAGAGCCTGGCTGCAACACCAAGGTTTTCCCAACTTGCCGTGGCTCTCCATACGTCTCATACGAGGCCCGGACGAGTAAAATATCTATCGCCTCCAGATCGAACTTTTTCTGAACCGTCGCAAGTGAAAGACTCGTGCTCAAAACAGTAACGACTCCCTGCTTGTCTGCTTGCCTGATTTCACCTAAAAGCGCCTCTGAATCAGCATGCACCAGGACGTGATCGGCATGCATTTCAGGCGTTGGAGAGTCATCGGGACCCAACCAGCTGAATACCTTTAGGACGATGTACCTACCGTCGATGCTTCGCGTGACTGGCTGGACTCGGGCGATGCTCGTATGCGCTCCATTGCCGAGCACCCAGGGCAAATCGAATTGGGTGGCGAATTCCAGGCCGTAAGAAAGATCCTGCCATTGCATGCCGATGGCGTCATATTCGAGCGCTGCAAAGCCCTTCAATATGTATTCGGATTTGATGCGATCGATGACCCGCTCGCTGGTAATCAAACCTCCAGAGGATAAAACGACCGACTCGGGTCGTTGATCACGCAGTTGGTCCAAAACACTTGCGAGGCGTTTTATTCCGCCGAAGTCCCCCTGCACTGTGCATCCGCAGGGCTCGAGCTCTCCATCTAGATTGCCGGAATATATTACGGTGAGCGGTTCGGCATAAACGTTCGTACATAACAAGGTCAATATCAAAGATAGCGAATTGATGACCGATGCAAAGATTCGAGCCATTGTTTGTGTAATCCTTACTAAGAGCCTGTCGGACTTAGGACTGATCTACCAAGCGTAGACGAGCAACGCCGCGTGTGCTAGTTTATCCCGATGAGACGCACACTGACATGGCTGCTAATCGTAACGACACTCCTAGCAGGGGTGACGCTTGCCGGTGATCAGCATTCAGTCGATAGCACCGGACATCATCTCTCCGACCACCATATAAGCCCCGATTCTTCCTTGCCCGATGGGCATAGTTGTGACCACTGTTGTCACATGTTCTTCCATTTCACGGGCATTTGTAGCACCGACCGGATCACCGCCTTGCCGGCGACTCAAACATCCCGGCTTACCGCCTCGTCCTTTCCGTTCTCTTTGACCATCAAGCCCCTGCTCCACCCCCCTATCATCTGAGTTCAATCTTTTAGGACTTGTACAGAAAAAAGTTGTGCGTACCGTTGCGGCGATATGCACCTTGTACGACCGAGTAAAGGAACTCAGCAATGTCTCTTATTCCCCGCTTGTGGGCCGGTCTTTATGCCTGCCTACTGCTGTGTACGACAACGCCTGCCATGGCGCAGGATTCCCATTCGATACGCAAGCTTGATCGGCCAACCACCGGGCTCTCCCGCTTGGTCGAAGAACTGCTCAGCGACCATCCGCGCATGGCCGCGGCACATGCGGCCGTTGAAGCGGCCCGCGCCGGCGAACGGGCGGCGGGCAAACCCTTGTTTAATCCGGAGTTGGAGTTCGACGCCGAAACGGCCGAAACCGACGCCTTCTCCCTAGACCCTATGTTTTGACATTTTTTGCAAGTTTAAGGAGGTCAAAACATAAAGTCTGATTTTTTGGTCAAGAACTGTTACATAGCC
>JAAEPA010000191.1 GCA_024222475.1 Gammaproteobacteria bacterium
ATGGTCGTTTTCGAGGTGTCGGCCAATCCCTGCGGCAAGCCGAATTCGCTTTTCAGTATCTCATCAATCGCTCGCACGATAAAGTTGACGACCGGCTCGGGAGTGTACCACACGCCGCGACTTTTGCGGAGTTTGGGGTTGTATTTCGCCAGAAAGGTTTCGTAAAAGTGAATCACCGGGTCATTCATCTGCGTCGCTTTCCCGAAATGCTTCATGAGCGCGGCGACATCGGTGGCTCGGAAAATATCGGCTAAGGCATCCACAATCCAGACGATCCGGTCGTCAATATCCACTCCGGCGATATAACTGAACAGCTTGCGCAGGAAGGGGTTGGTTTTGGGAATCAGTTCGGCAGCCTCCTGGCGGGAAAAGTCTTCTAAGGTCGGGTCGTGCAGCCGCGCCGCAAACATGCCGTAGGCAATCGTTTGGGCGTAAATATCGGCAAAGGCCGCTGGGGTAATGTCATGGATGAGGATTTTCTTAAACGCCAACATCTGGTCTTTCAAGGAACTGTTTTGCTCATGCTCTTCATCACTGGTCAACGCCTGCTCGATGACCACCTGCATCATCCTGGCTTTGCCTGCCATCATTTCAGCCAGTTTCTGAGCCGAGGTGATCGTCTGCCCTACGTAAACACAGAAGTCTTGGATCAAGTGGGTGAATGTGTCATCATGTTGAGGAAGGGCTGTCAGTTTTCCATTTTTGATTTCGGCAATGGCGATCGAGGTGACAAACTGTCCGTTCCGGTAGAGCCGAAAATCAAGATAATCCGTCAAGATCAGATTATCCAGACTCGCTTTGTAGCGTTTCATCTGTTCGGACTTGTCCGTTTTGGCAAGGGACACGCCAATATCTTTGGCTTCGATGTATCCGACAGGAATATTTTTGCGAGTAATGATATAATCAGGAGCGCCACAGTCGATTCTGGCGGGTTCATTGGTGACAAGTACGCCTTGTGCCAG
>JAAEPA010000192.1 GCA_024222475.1 Gammaproteobacteria bacterium
ATGCGTTTCAGGTATTACCCATTAATTATGCTGGACTCGGACTGATGATCTTGGGCATCATGTTTATGGTGGCCGAGGCGTTCATGCCAAGTTTCGGCGTGTTGGGCTTGGGTGGGGTCGTCGCGTTTGTGGCCGGATCAATCATTCTTATGGGGGAGGAACAGCTGAAAATTTCGCTGCCTTTGATTGGAGGAACCGCCCTGGTGAGTGCAGGTTTTTTCATGTGGGTGATCGGTAAGTTGATCAGGGTTCGCGGGCGGGCGGTGGTCAGTGGAGCCGAACAAATGATCGGTGCTACCGGTTACGCACTCGATGGCTTTAAAGCCGATGGGAGGGTTTGGGTGCATAGCGAAATCTGGAAGGCCCGTAGCCGCAAGCCCGTGCTCAAGGGAGGGTCCATTCGTGTGGTGTCCATAGAGGGACTGACCTTGGATGTGGAACCGGTTGAAAGGAAATTCCCTGACCATCGCTAGGAGGCTGATTTAACATGTGCAAAACAATCACTTAGGAGTAAAGAGCATGCTGCCATATATCGTTCCCATCGCCTTGTTGCTGGGTCTTTTTTTCATGTCGGTCCGCATCATCCCGGAATACCAACGCGGCGTGGTATTTTTTCTTGGGAGGTTTCAAAAGGTCAAGGGCCCGGGATTGGTCATTGTGGTACCAGGGATTCAACAGATGGTACGTGTAGATCTGAGGGTGATTACCATGGATGTTCCGACCCAGGATGTCATTTCCAGAGATAATGTCACCGTTCGGGTCAACGCGGTGTTGTATTTTAGGGTGGTAGATTCGGAGCGCGCCATCATTCAGGTGGAAGATTATTTTGCTGCCACCAGTCAGCTGGCGCAGACGACCTTGCGTTCGGTTCTGGGACAGCATGAACTCGACGAGATGTTGTCAGAGCGCGATAAGCTCAATGTGGATATACAGACCATACTCGATGAGCAGACCGATGCCTGGGGGATAAAGGTTACCAATGTGGAGATAAAACATATCGACCTGGATGAGAGCATGGTGCGTGCCATTGCCAAGCAGGCCGAGGCGGAACGCGAGCGGCGCGCTAAGATTATTCATGCCGAAGGTGAGTTGCAAGCCTCGGATAAGCTGCTGGCGGCGGCCAACATCATTGCCAAAAACCCTCAGGCGC